>JAPLHG010000041.1 GCA_026389745.1 Chloroflexota bacterium
GGATCGACTTAGGGACAACATTCAGTGAAGTAGCGGTGATGCAGAGTGGTGAACCGGTGGTGATTCCTTCGGCCGAGGGCAGTCACCTATTCCCCTCAATCGTGGCGATAAATAAGGGTGGGGAGCGACTTGTTGGGCAGATAGCCAGACGTCAGGCAATCATCAACCCGGAGAACACCATCTACAATATTAAACGCTTTATGGGCCGTAAATGGGGGGAACCTCCAGGCCGAGAACTTCCCGTAGAGGAAGATGCCCGCCGTAAAACCTACAGAGTAACCCGCGGCCCTAATAACGAAGTAAAAGTATTGATGGGCGGGAAAGAGTACAGCCCGCCAGAAATATCGGCGATGATTTTGCAAAAGCTAAAGGCAGACGCTGAAGCATATCTCGGGGAGAAAATCACCGATGCCGTCATCACCGTCCCGGCATATTTTAATGACGCCCAACGTCAGGCGACCAAAGATGCCGGCACCATCGCGGGACTGAATGTGCTCAGAATCATTAACGAGCCGACGGCTGCTGCGCTCGCTTACGGATTGGATAAGAAAAAGGAGGAGACCATCGTGGTCTATGACCTCGGTGGCGGCACCTTTGATGTCTCTGTTCTGGAGATCGGAGAGGGTACTTTCCAGGTCAAGTCAACCGCCGGCGATACCCACCTGGGCGGTGAGGATTTTGACCAAAGGATTATGGACTGGCTCTGTGATGAATTCAAACGTGACCAGGGTATTGACCTGAGACAGGATAAAATGGCACTCCAGAGGCTCAAGGAGGCAGCCGAGAAAGCCAAGATTGAACTTTCCACTGTCCAAAAGACCGATATCAACTTGCCTTTTATCACGGCTGACGCCAGTGGACCCAAGCACCTGAATATCACCCTGACACGGGCCAAGTTGGAACAATTGGTGATGGACCTGGTAGAAAAAACTCTGGAGCCTTGCAAACAGGCTCTAGCCGATGCGAGTAAAACCGGCTCCCAGATTGACGAGGTCATCTTGGTCGGAGGCCAGACCAGAATGCCGCTCGTGCAACAGAAGGTCAAACAGTTCTTCGGCAAAGAACCGAACAAAGGCGTTAACCCCGATGAGGTGGTCGCTCTCGGTGCCGCAATCCAGGCCGGCGTCCTCAAGGGCGAGGTCAAAGAAGTATTACTTCTGGATGTTACCCCGCTCACTCTCGGCATTGAAACCCTGGGTGGAGTAATGACACCACTTATCACGCGTAATACAACCATTCCCACTTCCAAGAGCCAGGTTTTCAGCACCGCCACAGACAGTCAGCCCAGTGTGGAAATCCACGTCCTCCAGGGCGAAAGGCAGATGGCCAATGATAACCGCACTCTGGGACGCTTCATGCTGGACGGCATCCTGCCGGCCCCGCGAGGAATGCCCCAAATTGAGGTTACTTTTGATATTGACGCCAATGGTATCTTGAGTGTCAAAGCGCACGATAAGGGTACCGGCAAGGAGCAGAAAATCACCATCACCGTCTCCAGTGGCTTGAGTAAGGAAGAAATAGAAAAAATGCGGCGGGAAGGTGAAATCCACGCCACCGAGGACGCCAAGCGCAAGGAAGAAGTGGAAACCCGCAACACTGCCGATAATATGGCTTACATGGCGGAAAAGACCCTGCGTGACAACAAAGACAAGATTCCTGAACCGATGAATAAAGAGATTGAAGACAAAGTCACCGCAGTACGCGAGGCATTGAAAGGCAGCGATATCGAAGCTGTCAAACGAGCCTCACAAGCATTAAACGACTCAATACAGAAAGTCGGAGCGGAAATCTACAAGCAACAACCGCCGCCGCCCGGTGACCAACCACCGCCCGGTGCTAAAAAAGACGATGGTACCGTAGACGGCGAATTCCGCGAGGTATAAAATAAAAAGGTTTGCTGGAGGATTGATGCCCCAGCAAACCTTTTATTCCCTTTACAAAGGGGGAAATTGTGAGCTGATATGGCAGAAAAGCGAGATTACTACGAGGTTCTAGGTGTTGACCGGGATGCCACCGATGAGGACATCAAAAAGGCATTCCGCAAGCTTGCCTTTCAGTACCATCCCGACCATAACCATAATGATAGTGCCGCCGAGAAATTCAAGGAGTTAAACGAGGCTTACGAGGTACTTTCGGACACCAGCAGGCGCGCTGCCTACGACCGCTTCGGGCATAATGGCGGCCAGGGCATCTTCGGGCGGGAGTCTTCTGACGGATTCGATTTTGGCTTCGGGGACATTTTTGAAGCCTTTTTCGGCGGGACTGCCACCAGCACCCGCCAGACACCCCAGAAAGGCTCTTCTCTCCAGTACGGCGTGACTATCACGCTGGAAGAAGCCGCTTTCGGCTGTGAAAAAGAACTCACCATCAACCGTACCGAACACTGCTCCGAATGTCAGGGTACCCGCAGCAAGACCGGAAGCCAGCCGGAGCGCTGCCCCAACTGCAAGGGTTCCGGACAAATCAAGCGAGTTCAGTCCAGTGTCTTCGGGCGTTTCACCAACGTCACCACCTGCCCACAGTGCCGGGGTGAAGGTAGAATTATCACCGAACCCTGTCCTAAATGCCGCGGCACGGGCAGAGAAAAACAGCATCGCACCATCTCGGTCAAGGTTCCCGCCGGCGTGACTGACGGTAACCAAATCCGCATCCGCGGCGAGGGAGATGCCGGTTCCAGGGGCGGGCCTGCCGGCGACCTGTTTGTCAGTATCACAATTTCGGAGCACGAACTCTTCAAACGGGAGGGGGATGATGTTCTGTATGAACTGTCAATTAACTTTGTCCAGGCAGCACTGGGCACAGAGGTTTCAATCCCCACCCTTGAAGGCGATACCAGGCTCAAGATTCCCGCCGGCTGCCAAAGCAATGCCACTTTCCGATTCAAAAATAAAGGGATTCAGCATTTGCAGGAGCGGGGCCGTGGTGACCAAATAGTCACGGCTTCCGTGACAACACCGGAGTCTCTGACGAAGGAACAGCGGCAGTTGTTTGAGAAGCTAGCGGAGAGTTTGGGCAAAGCGAGAAATCCCTCAAGGGACCCAAAAACAACTAAGCAAAATTAGATTTAATCAGACTCTATCCCAGAGCGGCTCACAAAATAGCGATCTCAGGCGCTTACGGTTTTTTCTCCTGCCTGTTCGCGGAGATCTTAACTCTTTCTGCCCTCTCTCCCAGTTTACGTTCTATCCCCTTGAACAAGCGAACAATATTACCCCGGTGTGTGTAGATAATCATCGCGGTGCCAACCAGGGCATAAAGCAGATATTCAATCGGAAAATGGTTGAGAATGGTGAGGGGAATCAGGATGGCATACATGCCCACCACAGCGGCGAGGGAACCCAACGAAACAAACAGCGTTAAGACGGCAGCGAGAGCCAGAATCTCACCTCCGAATAGAGCGACTATCGGCAACAGGGCTATCCAGCCACCGAAGAAGGTGGCCACACCACTCCCGCCACGAAACTTGAGAAACACCGACCAGTTATGCCCAGCGACCGCCGATAATCCTGCCAGCACCTGACCTAACAATGTCCCAAAGCCGAAAGGGCCTACTACCACGTAGCCTTTGCCGATTATCAGTCCGGCAAATAATACGGCCACTACCCCTTTGAGAATATCCAGCAAGCCTGAAATAATAGCCACTTTCTTGCCGGCAGAGCGCATAACGTTGGTAGCTCCGACCTTACCGCTCCCCCATTCCCTGACATCTACCCCAGCCATTGATTTGGCAAGAATCAAACCCCATGGGATTGAACCCAGCAAATAGGCGATAATCATTGAGGCAAAATAGCGAGCAACCATCATAGCGGCTGTCATGACTCACCTCCGGTTTTAAAGATTAAATGTAACGGCGTACCGGTAAAACCAAATGCCTCACGGAGCTTGTTTTCCAGAAAACGCCGGTAGGAAAAATGAACGAGTCTCGTATCATTGACTCGAAAGGTAAAGGCCGGGGGATTTACTCCAGTCTGAGCAACGCCCTTTATCGATAGCACTATTTTACCTTTTCGCGGCATATTATGAGACGCCACCGCATCCTGAATAGTGCCACGGAGTTCGGCGCTTGACACTTGCCTCATTCTTTCCTGATATACCTGATATGCCTGAGGCATCACCTCACTAACTCCCTGCCGGAATTTAGCAGAAATAAACAGGACCGGGGCATAGGACATAAACTTGAACTGTCTCCTGGTATTTTCAGCCCACAAGCCCTGATTCTCATTGGTAACCATGTCCCACTTATTCACTACAATCACGATTCCCTTGAATGCCTGCTGGATATAGCCTGCAATGTGCATATCCTGCGCCGAGAACATTTCGGTGGCATCCAGCACCAGTAACGCCACGTCACACCGGTCAATGGCACGCAGGGAGCGGAGAACACTATATTTTTCTATTCCTATCTCAATCTGTCCCCGCTTTCTGATGCCAGCCGTATCAATAAGTAACACATTCTCGCCAGAAAAGTCAAAATTTGTATCTATGGCATCACGCGTTGTCCCGGGGATGCCAGAAACAATGACCCGTTCCTGACCCAGGATGGCATTAAGGAGCATTGATTTGCCCACATTGGGGTGACCGACAATTGCCACCTTCATCATTTCAGGCTCGGTTACCGCCGGTGGCGGCTCGGGTAATAGGGCTATGATTTTTTCGAGCAACTCTGCCGTACTGCGGCCGTGATAAGCACTGATGACGAATGGCTCGCCTAATCCCAGTTGGTAGAACTCAACCGCCTGAGTTTCCAGCTTCTCATTGTCTGCTTTGTTTGCCACTAAGAGCGCAGGTTTCCTCAACCGCCTCACGAGGTCGGCTATCTCCAGGTCGGCGGGCATGATGCCATCTTTAACATCCACCATAAAAATAATGGCATCCGCTTCCAACATTGCCTGAGAGATTTGCTCTTTGACACCACGGCCAATCTCTGTTTCCATACCCAATTCAAGCCCGCCGGTATCCACCAGCATAAACTCTTTTCCCTCCCAGGAAACACCGGCAAAAACACGGTCGCGGGTAGTCCCCGGCATGTCCTCGACAATGGAAATTCGCTTGCCGGCTAAACGGTTCAGCAGGGTAGACTTGCCGACGTTCTGCCGTCCTACGATAGCTACAATTGGTTTACTCAAAATCACTCCCGATAGCAATAATTCAGGTATCAACGACTAAAAGTAAAAAGAGGCCAGGCCAGGTTGTTATTGTTTACCGAGCATCTTTGCCAGCAATGCCTTTTGTGCGTGCATCCTGTTTTCCGCTTGGTCAAAAACCACTGACCTCGGAGTGTCTAAAATCCCCTCGGCGACCTCCTCGCCATGATGAGCTGGCAGGCAGTGCATTATTATGGAATTTTTCTTGGTTAGAGCCAGCAATTTCTCATTAACCTGATAATCAGCGAACGCCTTACGGCGAACCCCCGCTTCCGCCTCTTGTCCCATACTGGTCCAGGTATCGGTGTAGATAACGTCGACGCCTTTGGCGGCAAGTCGCGGGTCTTCCGTGCAGATGATTTTCACCCCGCTGTCCTTGGCGTAACCACGAGCCTTCTTCAAAATTGTCTTATCGACTGTATAACCATCCGGAGAAGCGATATTAAAATTAACCCCGGTCATGGCACAGGCAAGCATCAGGCTGTTAGCGACATTATTGCCGTCACCGATATATGCCAGTGTCAGTCCTTTCAATTTGCCTTTCTTTTCATAAACAGTGAGCAGGTCAGCCAGGGCCTGACAGGGGTGTTCGAAGTCGGACAGGGCATTAATGACCGGCACAGCGGAATACTCTGCCAGAACTTCTAAATTGTGATGCGCAAAAGTGCGCAAGACGATTCCATCAACATAGCGGCTCAGCACCCGGGCGACATCCGGGATTGATTCCCGTTTGCCCAGAGCAACCTCTGCCGGGGAGAGATAAATAGCTTCCCCACCCAACTGGCGTATCGCCACTTCAAAACTCACCCTGGTCCTCAAAGAAGGCTTCTCAAAGAGAATCGCCAGAGTCTTATTCCTCAGCAGAGAAAGCCAGCCACGGGATTTCAACTCAATGGCATAGTTAATGAGCGATTCAATCTCAACTGGTGCGAGGTCAGCTATAGAGAGGAGATGCCTTGTTTTTAAGCCAGTCTCATCCATGTCATCAAGTATACCCCACGAGATTGTCACAATTCAAATTAAGGCATCTTCCATGTGCCTAGCAACGTTTTTCATCCGTATGATCCCTTATGCATTCTAAAGGCTCGGTAAAGATTGTTTTTCCTCATAACTGTTTCAAGAAATCGTGCAATTACACGCAACAATCAGATGAAGGAGGCTAACGCGGTATCATCAACCACCATCAATTCACCCGAGACTAAACTCGCAAAATTCATTCTGGGAAGGCAAAACAGGTTTCAATTATTTATAGATGCAATTAATTGCAGTGAGCCAATTCAGGATAAAAACCCGGGGAGAGAGACAGTGTTATTTCAGGAACTCGGGCAGTTCAGCTGGTTTCACGACACTTTGATGAGAAGTGGTCATGTCGCGCAGAATGACCGTGCCCGATTTTACCTCTTCGTCACCGATGATAACTGCCCGCGAGATTTTGAGGTTGTTTGCCTGCCTCAATTGCGCTTTCAGACTTTTAGCAGAAGTGGCAGAAATAACGCCAATACCATCACACCGCAGTGCGGCCGCTAATTTCATCGCCTCATTGCGGGCAGACTCACCAAGGCAGGCAACAAAAACCTGTGGCACCGGTATTTGTGGTATCACGATGTTCTGTCTTTCCAGATTGAGGACAATCCTCTCAATACCAGCCGCAAACCCGATGCCGGGGGTTGGTTTCCCACCAAGAGTCTCGATCAAACCGTCATAACGACCGCCGCCAACAATGGTGCTCTGAGATTTTTCTTCTTCAGGCTGAATTTCAAAGACAGTCCGCGTGTAATAATCCAAGCCCCTAACGAGACGTTGGTTCACCTCAAATGGTATCTCAAGAACTCGGAGATAACTCTTCAATTGCTCAAAATGTTTGGCACAGGGTAAACAGAGGTGACCAATGCTCTTCGGCGCCTGATTGACGACCTTTTGACAAGCAGGCTGTTTGCAGTCCAACAGTCGCAAAACATTTCTTCCCAGCCTGGTTTTACAATCGGGGCAAAGCTCACCGATATGACTGGCGAAGTAAGCTGTGAGAACTTCCAGATATTTCGGGCGGCATCGCGGACAGCCGATGCTATTGATAAAAAGCAAAAATTTCTGTAAGTCCAGTGAAGTCAGAAATTGCCATGCCATATCGATGACTTCAGCATCCAGAAAAGCGTCAGCCTCCCCGATGGCTTCACAACCGAACTGGTGATGTTGACGAAACCTGCCTGCCTGCGGTCTTTCGTAGCGGAAGATGGGAGAAAAATAGTATAGCTTCACAGGCTGGGGCAGATTCTGGAAACCGTGCTCCAGATAAGCACGGCAGACGGAAGCGGTGCTCTCCGGCTTCAGTGTGATGCTGTTGCCACCGCGGTCATCGAAGGTGTACATTTCTTTCTCGACGATATCGGTGCCTTCACCGACACCGCGAGTGAAAAGCCGGGTATCTTCAAATACAGGCGCATCAATCCGCTCATAGCCGTAGAGCTGGCAGATATGAGCTGCCTTCTGTTCGATGTAACGCCAGTAGGCTTGCTCTTCGGGCAGAATATCGGTGGTGCCTCTCGGCGCGCTGTACAAATCAAATACCCTCGCTATTTCTAAAAGCTAGAATACTCTATTTGGGATGCGATGTAAAGAGAGTCCGGTATGCTGCAATCAAAACCGGACTGGTTAACAACGGCCCTCCTCTTATATCTGGAGGAGAAATATTTTTGTATTGCTTGAGTCCTTGCGTTATACTAAATTCATCAACCTGAGAAGGTGGAGCAAGCGTGGCGGCTGACGAGTTAATCGAGAAAGCAAAAGCATACCTACCGGCCGAAAAGATAGCGGTAATAGAGCGTGCCTACGAATTTGCCAGAAAGGCACACGAGGGGCAGACGCGCAAATCCGGCGAGCCTTATATCGAACATCCTCTGCACGTTGCCCTCATACTGGTTAACCTCCAGCTCGATGCCAACTCCCTTGCCGCCGCTCTTCTGCATGATGTCGAGGAAAATTGCGGCATCCCTAATAGTGAAATTGCTGATAAGTTCGGACCGGAAATCGCCAAGCTAGTCGATGCCACCACCAAATTGGGTAAGCTATCCCTGCAGACAACCAGCGAGACCTCCAAGCGTAGCGGCGCTTCGGGCGGCTCCTCTCAGGCAGAGAATCTGAGGAAGATGTTGGTGGCAATGGCAGAAGACCTGCGAGTCGTCTTCATCAAGCTGGCTGACCGATTACATAATATGCGCACCCTCCAAGCGCTGGAACCGGAAAGACAGCGGAGAATCGCCCGCGAAACACTGGATATTTACGCACCGCTGGCACACCGCCTGGGCATCTGGGAACTAAAGTGGCAATTAGAAGACCTGGCTTTCCGTTATCTTGAACCCGAACAATACCGCCGCATCGCCGGCTTCATTGCCAGTAAGCGCGCCGACCGCGAGCGCTTCATCGCTGAAATTACCGGGACACTCCAGCAGGAGTTCGAAAAGGCGGGACTGAAAGCGGAGATTTTCGGCAGAGCCAAGCACATTTACAGCATCTACCAGAAAACCGAGAGGTACGCCGCGATAGGGAAAGACTTCGATGATATCCACGACCTTCTTGCCCTGCGGGTAATTGTCGATACCGTGCCCGAGTGCTACCGAGCACTGGGTATTGTGCACAATCTGTGGCATCCGTTACCGGAGCAGTTCAACGATTATATCGCCAACCCGAAAATGAACGGCTACCAATCACTGCACACCACCATAATGTGCGAGCGGACGATGCCACTGGAGATACAAATTCGCACTCGTGAAATGCATCACGTAGCTGAATACGGAATGGCAGTCCACTGGCACTACAAAGAGGGCAGCAAGAAGGATTTAAGCTTTGAGAATGGGATTGGGTGGTTACGCCAACTGATTGACTGGCACCGGGAATTGAGCGGCGCGGAGGAATTTCTGGAATCGGTCCGGACCGATGTTTTCAGCGACCAAGTCTTTGTTTACACGCCCAAAGGGGAGATTAAGGACTTACCTAAAGGCGCCACGCCGCTCGATTTTGCCTACCGGATTCATACCGACCTAGGGCATAGATGCATCGGCGCAAAAGTGAACGGCAAACTGGTCCCACTCAACTCCGAACTCAGGAACGGCGATATTGTCGAGATTTTAGCCAGTAAAATCCACCGGGGACCGAGCCGTGATTGGCTTAATCTCAATCTTGGCTTTGTCAAAACGACTCATGCTCGTGCCAAGATAAGGCAATGGTTTACAAAGCAGGAGAGAACCGAGAACATTGAGCGCGGCCGAGAAATTTTAGAGAAGTTTATGCGGCACCTCGGCATCAAATTCACCGAGCGCAACAAACTGATGGAATTATTCAGCTATGAGACCTTCGATGAGTTTTATGATGCGCTCGGTTATGGGGGCGTCACAACTCAACAAATTGCGGCAAGGCTAGCACCGGAACAACCTGCAGAAACTAAGACTATCGAAACAGCACACCCCAAGCAACAGGTATCGTCAATCAAGGTACTGGGGGTGGGCGATATGCTGACCAATCTGGCTCAATGTTGCAATCCAGTGCCCGGAGATGAGATAATCGGATTTGTGACACGCAGTCGCGGGGTCAGTATTCACCGCAAAGACTGCGTTAATATTGTTAATGAGGAGGAAAAGGAACGGCTCGTCCCCGTCGATTGGGGGCAAACTGACCTTACTTATCCGGTTACGGTGGTCGTGGATGCATGGAATAGGGTAGGACTGGCGCGTGATATTACCGCAGTAGTCGCATCTGAGAAGGTCAACATTGCCAATATGAATGTGTCGGAAAAACCCGACCAGCAGGCAACAATTTCCATTACAATAGATATAGAAGACCTGGGACAATTGAGCCGTGTCCTGTCCAGAATTGAAGGCGTCCGGGGAGTAATAAATGTAACCCGGATGGGTGAGGGGGCATCTGTTAAATCTACCCCACCATCATAGGTTATTAGAATTTTTCCTGAATTGAAGGCTATTAATACAGTATAAGGAGGTAGAAATTGCCTAATATAGATTCATCAATCAGACAGTTGCGCACCGATGTGAAGCGTACCGCTCGCAATAAAGGTATACGCACTGGGTGCAAGAGCAGTATTACCAAGGCGGAGAAGCTTATTGCCGCCGGTAAAACTGATGAAGCCAAAGCCGCGGTGTTAGTAGCGGAAAGCACGCTTGATAAGGCAGCCGTCAAGGGAATTATTCATCCCAATAATGCCGCCCGCCGCAAAGCCCGTTTGACAAAGAAACTGAACTCCGTAAAAAGCTAAAAGCGACAGCTTGAAATAGATTGAGCCGAATTCTATTAGAATTCGGCTCAATAGTGTTTATTTGGCTAGTTCATTATTGGCAATTTCGGCTACGTCGGGGCAGGTTTGAAACCTGCCCATTAAAGCGGTCGGGTTCGAAACCAGACTCTACATTGATTAGATTAATGACCTTTGATAAAATCC
>JAPLHG010000002.1:0-455 GCA_026389745.1 Chloroflexota bacterium
AGACAGATTAAGGGGCCGGGAGTCAGATAGCCACATTGTGTCCTTAATAGGGGACGAAGAAAAGATTGACTATTTTACTAATAGAAAGAGGAAGACTTGACGCCTTTCAGAAAAGAACTAAAACGTTTGAACTTACCTTCAACCTAACATTACCTCGTCTGAGCAAAAACAGCAAGCGCCCCCTCACACTAAAACCCAAATGTGCAAACCCTCACAAGAGACGGCCAGCCCCGTTAGTTGCTCCGCATGTTGTAAACTCACCAGTCGCTGGGCAATCCCCTGGAACCTTAAACTATCTAACCGTCTTTCCAAATAAGTGACAGAGGGAAAAAGGCAAATTATCAAATGTATCGAATGAATCGAGTAAATGGAGTGTATCGAGAGTATCGAAAATATTTAGGGACTATAGTCATCGGAAAATAATATATGGAGGGTCACATGACTGAGGAGATTTC
>JAPLHG010000002.1:493-14051 GCA_026389745.1 Chloroflexota bacterium
ATAAGACATCGAGAATTATTCAACTCTATATGGAGGGCTACACGGAGGTTAGTATAGCAGAGAGATTGAAGGTGGCGCAGAGTACCGTTTCCCTGTACATTAACCGTCTTAAGGAAACTGTCGACAGTCAAGGCTTAGAAAATGTGGGTAAGGAGTATGGAATGATGGACAGGTTACAATCACTGCACGAGCTGAGTACTGAACTGCGCAAAGCTAACTTGACCGTGGAGGAGTTACACACTGCCCTACTGGCCTACCGCGCGTTGCAAAAATATGGCATCGGTGAAGAACGCTACGCAGGCATCATATTGGCTTGCCAGAAAATGCAGGACGGTGGCTTCGCGGCCGCGGCTCAGGAACTGGCAAAAATGGAACAGGCAACGGGATTGAATCATTCGGCAATGATACAACAGTACCGGACGGCCAGCGAGGACAAGGCGAAGACCGAGACAGAACTTGCGATGCTCAAGTCCGAACTTCAAAATACCGGGCATGAACTCATCGATGTAAAGAAGAAAAAGAGCCTTGCTGAAAAAGAACTGTCAGCCTATCTGGACGAAGCGGGTCTTGATAGGAAGCGACTGGAGAGTGTGGAAAAACTGGCGACGGTCTTGAAGAAAGCCCGGGTTGGCGATGCGGAATTGGAAGGTTACATTAACCGGGAGTCGCTGCTCCAGCAGACCGGTATTAGTTCGGATATCTTCACCCAGATGTTGAAGCAGGTCAAAGTACTGACTGAAGTCGATCAGGGTAAAGAACTGCTCCGGATGCTAGTGGAATATCATGGTCTGTCTCAGGCTACCTGCAGAAAAGGAAGACCTTACAGCTGAAATCCAACGAGCAAATCAAGCGGATAGAAGGCATGATGGAACAGGAAGCCAACGCTGACGTAAAACTGACCCGGCTTGTTAACAGGGGACTGCCACAGATTGTTTCGTTCATAGCCAAAACTATCACTTCCCAAGCTATACGTTGGTCTGAAGGCGCCACGGAACTACATTTGATAGATAGCCCGGATCTTCGCCTCGGTTCCGATCTGGTAGACAGAAAGATTGTACGTGATGTCTACGCTGATATGGAATCAAAACTAAAGGAATCAGCAGTGTACCTTGACTTTGAGGCGACACGTGCAGAAATCAAGAGCCTGGATCGTAAGCTCCATGAAGAGCTAGTCATAATACGTCTCAAACGGATAGTCCCGGGGCACTGCGACCTATGTCCCCTGTAACCTTAATATATTTTGGAGGATAACGATGAAATTAGCTCTATATGCAAGGGTTTCTTCAGAAGCCCAGGATGTGAGTCTATCTATCTCAGCGCAGTTGAAAAGTCTGAGGGAATACGCAGAAAGAAACGGGCATGTGATCGTACGGGAGTTTGTCGATGAAGCTGAGACGGGACGCAGTATTACCAAGCGGCCAGCCTTTCGCGAGATGATATCATTAGCCAGGGGTCAACCTAAAGCTATTGATGCCGTCCTTGTTTGGAAATACTCTCGCTTCGCCCGCAATCGTGCCGATTCCATCGTTTATAAAACACTTCTCCGAAAACATGGCGTTCAGGTAATTTCCATTACCGAACCAGCGGAAAATAGCCCCACTGGTAGGTTAATGGAAGCGATTATCGAAGGTATGGACGAATATTATTCAGATAATCTCGGAGAGGAGGTTACTAGGGGTATGCGGGAAAGCGTTTCACGGGGATTTTACCTGTCCAGCAAAGCTCCTTATGGATACCGAAAAATACGGGTTAAGGATAGCGGCAAGGAGCGTACAAAACTTGAGATAGATCCATCACAAGCCCCCACTGTGGTGGGGATATTCAGTGACGTCCTTGCCGGTAAGGGTCTCACCCAGATCGTCAGGAGGCTGAACCAGAGCGGTATCGCCAGCCCCAAAGGGAAAGGTTGGAACAAAACAGGACTTCGCGCGATTATTGGGAATGAGATCTACACCGGAACCTTTGTTTGGGGGCGTAATAGCATACGAGGCAATCCGCCAATGAGAGCCGAGGGTGTTTTCCCGGCAATCATCAGCAAAGAGGTATTTGTTAAGGTTCAGCAATTGATGGGAGAGCGGACGCTTGTAAAGAACCATCCCAGGAGAACGTCCAGTCGCTTTCTATTAAGCGGTTTGGCTTTTTGCGGGCATTGCGGTAAAGCGCTGGTAGGACAGGATGCCAAGAGCGGCAAGTTTTCCTACTATGTGTGCGGGACGCTGAATAAGAAAGGAGCTGGAGCTTGCAAAGCTACGTATCTTAACAGCGGCAAATTCGAAAGGTTAGTGGTCTCGAAAATTAAAGAACACATTCTTACACCGGAAAATCTTACCAAACTGGTTGAGATGGTGAACGAAGAGATGGATGCCGCCACTACTTCATATCGTGTTGAAATGGACACCATAGAGAAAGAAATAGGGGATGTCAACCAGCGGCTGGGTAATGTGTACAATGCTATTGAGAATGGGGATATCGATTATGCGTTACTAAAGTCTCGTTTGCAGGAACGGAAGGCGCAACATGAGAAGTTACTGGCGCGTAAAACAGAACTTGAGTCGTTGACATCCCAGAGGAAGATTGAGCTTGCCGACCCCGGTGTAGTTAGGGAATATGTCGGGGATCTGTACCGGTTCCTTGACAGTAGTGAGCTTCCAGCAAAAAGGGCATTCATTAAGAGCTTTGTTAAAGACGTCACTGTTACAGGACATGAAGGCCGGATACGCTATGCTTTACCACTGCCTCCTGACAACATTGAAGAAGAGAAGGTGGCAGTTCTGCCTATTGTACGGTACAGTGGGCGGTATTGGATTTGAACCAATGACCCCTTGCGTGTGAAGCAAGTGCTCTAACCACTGAGCCAACCGCCCTTAGACATTTGTTATTTTAGCTTAGATTAGCCTGCTTGTAAAATCGAAATGAGAGCGCCTCCATAGCTCAACTGGACCATAGCCTCCTCTATTAAGGGGTGAGAATCAGTATGGATGGGCGGGGGCTATAACAACAATCTGTTTATTGAGCGGCTATGGCGGACAGTAAAGTATGAGGAAGTGTATCTAAAAGCATATCAGGATGGCAAAGAAGCTAATGTCGGTATCGGTAACTATTTTCAGTTCTACAACAACGAGCGTCTCCACCAGGCTCTGGAATACCGGACACCGGCTGAGGTATTTACTTCAATACCAATAGAAATTACCTAGGGAAGTATGTTAAAATCTTTAACGCAAGACCCCGTGAGGATAGCGGGACCCACTCTTAACACAGCCCTTATTCTGTCCTAATGATGGGGTCCACCTCAGGATAGCTAGTGGCGAACCTCTTAAGATAGGGAAAAAGGCTAACAAATAGTTTTGATAAATTGCTCTGAAACAGACTTCCGAAATTTTTCCTTTCTGTAGGTGGAGGTATTATATGCTTGGCGATATGAAAGTTAAGAATGGCGTTGATAGAAGTATTATCTATGGGATGCGGCGTTCAGGCGCACCTATGCGGGAGATTGCAGAGAAGATAGGCAGGAGCAAGGAAAGAGTCAGACAAATTCTTGCAAGAGGTCTTGGCGCAACTAATCACGAATTATTATCGACCCTGCGACTCTGTAATCTATCTGGTTTGCCTAGAAACAGAATTGTGGAGCTATATCAAGACAGGACTATCACCCCAGCCACGAAATGGAGTGCCGGCAATCGAGATTATCTCTTGTGGTCACCGGAAACTGTCGCCCAGATTAGTGCCTATTACCAGACACTCCGGCTCTGTAGGGTCTGTCAGTATCCTCTACCCAAAAATCGAATCTTGTTTTGCTCTGATAAATGCCGCCAGGAAAGACATAAGTACAAGTATATGACACCAGAGGAAAAACAGAGAGTGCTGGCGAACATCCGACGGTATCGTGAAAGACGCAAGGCATAATGGAGCAGCCGTTGGCAACAGTTCTACGGTAGGGGAGGGCAAAATAATCTGTGAACGGTTCTAGTACTCCGCTTAGTCTGTTGAATACGGGATGACTTATAAATATTATCGAATAAATACAAACCCTGTAATTATAGGGGTTGTCTTGTGTCACTGATGGGTGTGGGCTACACAAATACGAAAGGGAAAAATAGGGAGGCGGTATAGATGGAAAATAATTCAGTATTGACTGCTGATAAGGGAATTGTCACCCCAAAGGCAGTCGTTATCAACAAGCGAAGCTTCAGAAATCTGATTGAAGCGCTCATTAAAAATATAGAGGTTGTCGGGGTTAAGGCAAAGGATGGCAAGTATGTCTATGACCGCATCGCCAGTTTTGATGAGCTTTGTCTTGACTACGATGTCACGGTTATTCCTCCAACTAAGTATTTGTTTCCCCCAATAGAAACTATTTTACAGTTCAAGACCGGTAATGCTGTCAAAGCTGAACCTGTCCTGAACAATACGCCACGAGCAATCATCGGCGTACATCCTTATGATATCAGGGCAATCGAATTGCTGGACGAAGTGTTCATCGCTACGAATCCTGACCCCAACTACATTGCCCGAAGGCAGAGCAGCCTTATCATTGGGGTTGATTGTCTTCATCCATCGCCCAAGTCTTTTGCCCCCTGTATAGGCACTAACGTTGCCGAGAAAGGCTTTGACTTTCTGCTGACAGATATCGGTGACAGTTATATGGTGACTATCGGTTCCCAAAAAGGTGCCGACTTATTGGCAAAATACGCTCAGGTTAGTGACCCTACCAGTGATGATATCGTCAGGCAAAAAGTTGTTAGAGATGAGGCGTTAACAAAGTGTCATTTGAAGCTGAATTGTCCCAAAGAGAGAATCCCCAAACTGCTTGAGGATAGTTATGATGATGCTTATTGGGAAAAGCGGGCCAGCACCTGTCTCAGTTGTGGCTCTTGTGTAATGGTATGCCCTACTTGTTTCTGCTTTGATGTCCAGGATGATGTTTCTCTTAATTTAAAAGACGGTGAGCGTACTCGCCTGTGGGATGGTTGTATGCTGGTTGATTTTGCTAAGGTTGCCGCTGGTGAAAACTTCCGTCATGATAAAACCAGCCGTTTCCGCCATCGCATTTACCGCAAGGGTAAATATGTTCTGGAGAGATATGGCAAGATGGGCTGTGTAGGTTGTGGACGTTGTGTTACTGCCTGTCTGGCGGAGATTGCTAGCCCGATAGAGGTTTTCAATGCGATTGATGAGTCATTCAGAACTAAACAAGCCGCTCTGCGTGCACTGAGGGAAAGCAGACCGGAGAATGAACTTTATACCCCACGTCCAGCAGAGGTAGTGAGAGTAGAAAGGTTGGGCACGATGGAGAAGGTCTTCGAGTTCAAATTAAAAGATGGTAAGCCACTGGGACAGCGGCCAGTGGTAGGCATACGCGGCCCCTTTGGTAACGGTTTCCCGATTAGTACCATGGCAGGCAAAGACCTTCTGTTGGGGGCTGGGGGCACCGGGCTATTCCCTCTCCGTTCTCTGGTTCAGTATGTTCTGGACAAACGCAGTTCGTTCGGTAGGATGATTCTGCTTTTTGGTGCCAGATCACCATCGGAGAGATTGTTTGTGGATGACCTTGCCGCTTGGAAACAGAATCCTGATATCGAATTCCTTGAGACGGTAGACAAGGGGGATAAAGACTGGTCGGGTAATGTCGGTGTGATTACGACACTCATTTCTAAGGTACAGTTTGACCCCAAGAAGACGGTTGCGGTGGTAGTCGGCCCGCCGATTATGTACCGGTTTATCATTGCCGAGTTGAAGAAGCGAGACCTGGCGGATGAAAATATCATCGTGTCTCTGGAGCGCCGGATGAAATGCGGCGTCGGTAAGTGTGGGCACTGCCAGATAAACAATGTATACGTCTGTCAGGAGGGACCGGTATTTACCCTTGCAAACCAAAGATAGCGTTTTTTGATTTTACTGGTTGCGGAGGTTGTCAGTTGGAAGTGCTCAATCTCACCGGAGAAGAGATGCTTGACCTGCTGGGTGCCGTGGAAATTGTCAACTTCCGCGAAGCGATAACGAATAGAGCGGATAATTATGATATTGCCTTTGTCGAGGGTAGTATCACTCGTGAATCGGAGATTCCGCGACTTCAACAGATACGTGAACAGGCGAAGATTGTTGTTGCTCTGGGCTCTTGTGCCTGTATCGGGGGAGTCAACTGCCTGAAGAATCACCTGACAATGAATCAAGCCTTGCAGATGGTTTATGGCGATTCTGCCAAATATTACGATACCATTCTGGCACGTCCCATTAGTGCTGTCATCCGTGTCGATTACTATGTGAGGAACTGTCCTCCAATAACCAGCGAATTTCTCAAGGTAGTCAAAGCATTACTACTCGGGAGAAAGCCAGAAATACCCAGCTATCCTGTTTGTACCGAATGTAAAGTGGCGGGAAACATTTGTGTTTTTGAATTGGGAAAGACCTGTCTGGGACCAGTGACAAGGGCAGGGTGTAAGGCTATCTGTGTTACTGGCGGGCGTCATTGTTGGGGATGTCGGGGTTTGGTCGATGAACCCAATATCAATTCTGAAGAGGAAATCCTGAAGAAGTACGGCCTTACGGTTGAGCAGGTAGTAGAAAAATTTAAGATTTACAACACGTACTCGGAGGTGATGAGATGACGCGGGTAAATGTTAATGTCCATCATGTGACCCGAATTGAAGGGCATGGTAATCTGGTTCTCAATGCCAAGGGCGGTAAGATTGAAGAACTGAGATGGGAAGTGCCGGAATCCCCGCGCTTTTTTGAGGCAATGCTGGTCGGGAGACATTACGATGATGTTCATCATATTGCCTCCAGAATCTGCGGTATTTGCTCAATAACCCATACAACTGCCTCGATACAGGCTACCGAAGCCGCCTTTGGCATACAGCCATCCGAGCAAACGATTTTGTTGCGCAAACTGCTCTATGATGCCGAGTTGTTGGAGAGTCATGTGCTTCATATCCTCTTCCTCGCCGCCCCCGATTTTCTGGGCGTTGATAGTGTTATCCCATTGGCTGAAACTCATAAAGATGTTGTGGTGATGGCACTACGCCTCAAGAAACTGGCTTATAATCTAGCAGAAACATTGGCGGAAAGAAAAACCCACCCCCTTTCCTGTGTGGTGGGTGGCTTCGCGAAGCTACCTGACTTGAATGTGCTTAAAGCCTTGAGAAAGAGGCTGGCGGATGCTTATGCCGACCTTGATGTCACCGTTGGACTTTTTAAGACTTTTAAGATTCCGGATTTTGCCCGTGAGACCGAGTATATTGCTCTTAGGGACCCTAAAGAGTATGCCTTTATTAGTGGTCAAATTGCATCTTCGGATGCGCCGACTGTATCTATCAATGACTACCTCAATGTTACCAACGAGTTTTGTGTTCCGCATTCAACCGCTAAGTACACCAGGAACAAGAGAGATGCCTATATGGTCGGGGCGCTGGCTCGGTTTAACCTCAATTTCAAACAACTCTCACCGAGAGCAAAAAAAATTGCCAAAGAATTGGGTATCAGCGCCCCTAACCACAATCCTTATATGATTACTGTTGCCCAACTGGTGGAAACTTATCATGTACTAGATGACAGCATCAGCCTCATTGACCAGATACTAGAAAGAGGTCTCAAGGGGGAGGGCAATAAGGTCAAACCTCGGGCAGGAAGAGGTATTGGTGTTGTTGAAGCGCCGCGTGGTATCCTGTTCCATGATTATGTCTATGATGATAGAGGCATAATCACCAAGGCGAACTGTATTATCCCCACCAATCAGAATCACAATAACATCCAGAAAGACCTGGAAGCTCTGGTGCCCGAGATACTCGACAAATCGGAGGATGAAATTCGCTTGATGATGGAGATGCTGGTTAGAGCTTATGACCCATGCATTTCCTGCTCAACTCACTCGTTGAACGTGACTTTCACGTAAAGTATGAGGTAGCTGTTCTGGTTTTCTGTTGAGGCGGGTGATAATATACCCGCCTCATGATTTTCACTTGCTGAGTTCTTGGGCGAGAACATCTGGTGAGTCAGTGATAATACCGTCCACTTTCCATTTCAGAGCAGTATGGAGGTCTGAAATACTATTGCAGTCCCAGACAATGATGGAGATATTGTGGGAGTGTAATGTATTCACCAACTCAGCAGTTGCGTAAGAAAATCTGGGCAACATAATTTTGGCTCGGGCTAACTCTATTAATTTGAGCGGGTCTTCAACTTGATGCCCGGTCAGAATACCACGTCGAATCTGCGGTGCAAAATCAGCGAGGTCATTGATGAGGTGTACGTAAAAAGATGTGACGAATAATTCCACCGGTTCCATTCTGGTTTTGACGATTTCTAGAAAAAGGTCAAGAGAATGTATTAGTTTGAGTTCCATCATCAATCGAATGTGTTTATGGCATAAATCTAGGGTTTCTTCCAGGGTCGGTATCTGGTAATAATTGGCGAGTCGCACCTTGCGTATTTCTTTGAGGGGCAGTTCGCTGATAGTTTTGCCGAGTAACATATCATCATGGAAAATTACAAAATGGTGGTCGGCAGTCTCGTGGACATCACATTCAATTCCATCTACCTTCAGTTTAATAGCGGCATAAAATGATTCCAGTGTATTATTAGGAAATTCCCGGGTAAACCCCCGGTGGGCGATATTCAGTGTTTTTTGCATTTGAACACTCTTCCCTTTTGCTTTGGTTTCTTTCTAGAGTAGGGTAATAGACTCGAGCAATCTATCGGTTTCCTGACGAGCTTGTTTTATCATTTGTGGTATCTGACGGTAGTTTCCCCATCTGAACCTTTTCATCCCTTCAAGGTGAAGTACATAGTCAGCCCTTGTAAGCAGTTGCTGTTTGATGGCAGAGCTCCGTATGTCATCGGTTGTGGCAACATCACAAGCAGTATTGGCCAACCAGTTGCGTAGGAACGACTGGCTTTCTGCCGGGTGGCGGAAGATGTTGAAGTAGTTGGTATTCACTGAACCAACCACTTGCTTGATAAGCTCGGTCACCTTATCTGGGTTTTGATAAAGAGCATAAGCACCACCGACCACCGCGCCGATACTGGTGCCGTTGACCATATCAATTTTTATGCTGGTTTCCATCAGAGCACGGATAGCACCAATGTGGGCATAGCCTTTTGACCCGCCGCCACCCAGACACAAACCAACTTTCATAATCTACTCAAATTCCCAGTCTCTATAACCCTGTCGAATCACTGCTAGGTACTCAGGTGAAGGTTTGACTTCATCGGATTGTCTGCGGTTGATATAAGTCAAGGCTTTTATTGCTTGCCCGTCTTCCTTGATGACCAGCACATTAATGTGGTCGTAGGTATTAGGATAATCTTCATAACGGTCGAGCTTCTGTAAGCCCATTTCGGATATTTCATAGACAGCCCCCATTACTTTTTCGCCTCTGAACGGCTTGATGCTGGCAGTGCTGCCATGCCATTCCCTTGACCAGCCGGAGAAGATGAGTTTGTAGTTCGGTAGAACTGCGGTGAATTTCGCTTTGGCATCAGGACAGCGCTTTAACATTTGCTGGAGGTTGAGATTGGAGGCGTAGGCAAAATAATCCATTTTATTACTCCCCACAATACTAAGGATATATTGATAGGTGCCCATATTATACAGTATTAAGCAAGAAAGAGGTCAAGTTATCAGTCCGAATGTTGCCGAGTACCCACGCTATGAGATATACTTTTATGTGAAATGACCTTATTCCCACGGTCGAAGACCCTTTGGGGAGACAAGACATTTGCTAAAGACTCATTATTGCGGTGAATTGAAGAAAGAACTTGTGGGTACCAAGGTTACTCTGGCAGGGTGGGTAGACCGCCGCCGTGACCATGGCGATTTGGTATTTATTGATTTGCGGGATAGAACCGGTATTGCTCAGGTGGTATTTAATCCTCAGATATCCAAGAAATGCCATGCGGTTGCCGGGCAGGTGCGTAGTGAGTACGTGCTCAAAATAACCGGTGAAGTTACCCCGCGCCCCAAGGGTACAGAAAACAGGAAACTACCTAGTGGTGAGATTGAGGTAATTGTCAGCGAGGCAGAAATTCTCAATACCTCAAAAACACCGCCTTTCTATATCAATGAGGATATAGAAGTAGATGAGAATGTCCGTCTTAAATTCCGCTACCTTGACCTGCGACGGACCAGGATGCTGAAGAATCTGATTCTGCGCGATAATGTAGTTAAGTTCATCCGTGATTTTCTGCACGATAGGGGTTTCTTGGATGTTGAGACGCCAATCATGATAAAGAGCACACCTGAAGGCGCTCGTGACTATCTGGTGCCCAGTCGGCTGTATCCGGGTCAATTCTATGCTCTGCCGCAATCGCCACAGCAGTTGAAGCAGTTGCTGATGGTGGCGGGTGTCGAGAAATACTTTCAAATTGCTAAATGCTTCCGCGATGAGGATAGCCGTGCCGACCGCCAGCCGGAGCACACTCAGCTTGATATTGAGATGAGCTTCGTTGAAGAAGAGGACATTCTTAAATTGATGGAGGAGCTTCTCACAGGATTGGTTCGGACTGTCAAGCCTGAAAAACGAATCATCAGTCCATTCCCACGAATTAGCTATAAGGATGCTATGGAAAAGTATGGCTCGGACAAGCCGGACCTGCGCTTCGGGATGGAAATGGAAGACATCACGGAGCTTGCGGGACAATCGGAATTCGCTCTCTTCCATAAGGTGGTTGCCGATGGCGGTAAGGTGAAAGCAATTTGCGCTTCAGGCTGTGCCGATTATACCCGCAACCAGCTTGAAGAACTGAATAAACTGGCACAAAGCTACGGTGCGGGTGGGCTTTTGACTGTTTCCCTTGGAACTACTCGCGGCGACCTCAATCAGTTAACGATGAATATGGTGAAATCGGTCGCCGCTAAATATATGACTCTGGGACAGGTTAAAAAGATAGCGGAGTGTCTTTCTGCTAAGCCAGGTGACCTTCTGTTGATTGTTGCCGGCGCTCCCAAGGTGGTTGACAAGACGCTCGGCGAATTACGTAAAGATATGGGCTATCGGCTCAAACTGGCTGACCCTGACCTTCTGGCTTTTGCCTTCGTACTCAACTTTCCTCTCTTCCAATGGAATGACGAGGAAAAACACTGGGAGCCGGAGCATCATCCGTTTACCTCTCCGATGCCGGAAGATATTCCCCTGCTGGATTCTGCTCCCCAGAAGGTGCGTGCTCGACATTATGATATTGTCTGTAATGGCTTAGAGCTTGCCAGCGGAAGTATCCGTATTCATGATGCTGAGCTTCAAAGAAAGATCTTCCGGTTACTCGGTTATCAGGATGATGACATACAGGAGAAATTCGGTACACTACTGGATGCCTTTGAATATGGTGCTCCGCCACATGGGGGTATTGCTCCAGGCATTGACCGTCTTGTGATGATGCTGGCGGGCGAGTCAACCATCCGCGAGGTAATGGCATTCCCCAAGAACCAGAATGCGGTTGATATGATGTTAGAGGCGCCTTCACCAGTCAGGGAGGAACAATTGAAAGAGTTACATATACGTCTGTGTGATGATTAAGCTATACCCGGAGAGAAGATTGAAAGTAACTAACGAGAAGACAGAGAATAGGCAAGCATTTCTCAAGATTGAGATGGAATCGGCTGAGGTAGAAGAGTCAACCGAGACTTCCTACCGTCGGCTGGTTAAGAGAGTTGATGTTCCCGGTTTCCGTCGCGGTAAAGCGCCGAGAGCCATATTTGAGCGTCATTTTGGTAAACACCGTCTGTTCCACGAAATGCTGGATGACCTGGTGCCACAGGCTTATCAGAAAGCGGTGGCAGAGCAAAAATTGGACCCCATTGCTGAGCCGCAGATTGAATTGGCAGAAGAAGCCCCCGTTATTTTTAAGGCTGTTGTGCCTCTCAAGCCGGTGGTCAATCTGGGTGATTATAATACCATTGACTTGAAACCGCAGCCTGTTGAGGTAACCGATGATATGGTGAACGCTGTTATTGAGCAATTGCGTCACCAGCACGCCATCTGGGAACTAGTGGAGCACCCGGTTGATTTTAATGGCTTGGTAAGTCTGGATGTTGAGAGCATGATGAAGGATGAGCCTTTCATCAATCAAAAGAGTGTTCAGTATCAAGTCGTTAAAGAGTCTATGTCTCCGGCACCGGGATTCTCTGAGCAGTTGGTGGGGATGAAGAAGGGTGAGGAGAAGGAATTTAAGCTCCAGTATCCGGCGGATTATCCTCGTCCTGAAGCCGCCGGTAACGAGGCATCTTTCAAGGTCAAAGTAACAGAGATTAAGCAGGAAACCTTGCCTGAAGTTAACGATGCATTCGCCACGCAGGTCAATCCTGAAATTACCGCAGTGGAGGTTATGCGTCAGAAAATCACTGAAGACTTGAAAAAAAGAGTTGAGGAGAGAGTCAAGAACGACTTTGAAGATAGGGTAATAGAAGCGGCTACGGCAATGAGTAATGTGGAGTATCCCCCCGTTCTCGTGGAGGCAGAGATTGACCGTTCACTGGAGCGTAACTTACGGTTTCTACAAAACACCGGTCAGAATATTGAAACATATCTCAAGAGTATCGGCAAGACGATAGAGCAGTTACGGGAAGAACTAAGGCCTGTTTCTGTGAAAAGGGTGGCTGAATCATTGGTACTGGGCAAGATTGCGGAACAGGAAAAAATGGCAGTTACTCATGCTGAAATTGATGCCGAGATTGAAGAGATGGTCAAGAAATATAGCGGCAATAAAGATGAATTCAAGCAGGCTCTACAGGCAAAACGGAACCGGGAATCGATTGAAGACACGTTAATCGCTAGGAAAACTATCAAGCGACTCATTGAAATAGCACAAACTCAGAAGGAAACAAAGAAGGAGGCTTAATATGAACATTGACCCGATGAATATCTATGCTCCGACAGTATGGGAGACCAATGCACGAGGAGAGAGACCGTCCGATATATTTTCACTTCTCTTAAGGGAGCGAATTATTTTCTTGGGAACACCGATAAATGATGCTGTCGCGAATAGCATTGTTGCCCAACTTCTCTACCTTGATAGAGAAGACCCGGATAAGGATATCAATATCTACATCCATAGTCCGGGCGGTGTCATCAGCGCCGGTCTGGCAATTTACGACACAATACAGTTGATTCGTTCGGATGTATCCACCATTTGCGTTGGTATGACTGCCAGTATGGCGACGGTTTTGCTATGCGCCGGCGCCAAAGGTAAACGCTATGCCTTACCCAATTCAACGATTCACATGCATCAGGCAGTTGGCGGCGCTCAGGGTCAGGCATCGGATATTGCGATTGCGGCACGCGAGATTATGCGTCTTCAGGAACTGATCCGTGACATCATTGTCAAACAAACCGGGCAACCTATTGATAAGGTAGTCCACGATACCGACCGTGATTTCTATCTGAATCCCCAGCAAGCGGTTGAATATGGTTTGATTGATGAGATTCTGGTAAAACCCGCCAAGGATGTCGTCAAAGGCAAGAAGTAGTTAGTATCCCCCAATGTCATTGCGACTCCCGGTGGAACTTGCCCCGTACTTGATACGGGATCGGAGGAAGCAATCTCAGTGTGGGGAAATTCCCCATCTCTC
>JAPLHG010000002.1:14081-14562 GCA_026389745.1 Chloroflexota bacterium
TGAGGTTCCGATATAAACCAAAGAAGGGAGTCCGTTACGGACTCCCTTCTTTGGTTTATGCTTACTGCAGTGATTATATTTGCAAAAAGCTAGACAAATTTTTTGACATGGCACCTGATGCAAAGTCTGCTCTTGAAGAAATCAGGAGAAGAATGCAGGGTGGGTGGAAACCCACCCGTCTAAACACAAAATAGGAGTGGGTTTCGTCTCATTTATCAAAGGCTCCCTTTCCTTTGTTTCAAACCCTTCTTGAATTTTGCTATCGTGCTGTGAAAGTGGACCAAGGGGCTGGAACGCTTTCCCTGAATTTTAGCCTTCTTCAACGCTTCAATGAACTCCTGCGGGCTATTGAAATCAGACATTTCCACAATGACTTTACCAATTTCCCCAATAGTGTGAGCATCGCTACCGGCGGTGCCGGGCAGGCGGTGTTCTCCGGCAAACTTTTTAGCTTTAGTGTTTGGTTGCATGGAGGGACAGC
>JAPLHG010000002.1:14580-33342 GCA_026389745.1 Chloroflexota bacterium
TAAAGACTTCAATAATATCAATTTGGGGAGCGAGTCTTTCAAATATCTCATTACTCAATCTGAGTCCCCTCAGGGGGGCAAAGGGGTGGGGTATGGCGACTAAACCGCCCTGTTCTTTGATGCTTGCGATTGCTTCCTCGATGGGGATACCACTGGCAATGTGTTTTTTGAGGAACATCCCCATCACCTCGCCACTGAAGGTCAGGATTTCTTCGGCAACAATCACTTTGAAAGGGGCAATTTCCTGCATCTTCAGAGCGCCTTCGACGGCATCATGGTCGGCGATAGCAATGCAATTAATTCCTAACGTCTGACAGCGCTCGATGATTTCCTCAAGCTCATTCTGGCAGTCCATTGAATATTTGGTGTGAATATGAAAATCAGCTTTTAGCAATTCTCTTTATTCCTTTCTAGAGACTACTGAAAAAGTATGGCAATTCACCTCTCCCTCAATGGGAGAGGTATGGGTGAGGGTGTGATTTCTTACCCTCTCCCTCTCTCCTTCAGGAAGAATCCTTTAGAACGAATCCCACACTGGGGAGAGAGGATCCATAGACAATCTCAACTCTCCTTTAAACCTAATACTTAAGCCATCATTTTTCGGGCGTGTGATAAGAGTTTGACTTTACCGTTTTCCAACATTACCACGTCTTCGATTCTAACCCCTCCCCACTCTGGTAGGTAAATCCCTGGCTCGATGCTGAAGACCATGCCATCGGCAAGTATATCGTTTGACAATGGGCTGAGGCGTGGTGGGGTATCATGAGCCAGCCCCACACCATGTCCTAAACCATGCCCGAACATATCTCCGTAATCGGCATCTCTGATGATATCTCTGGCGAGGCTATCTGCTTTTTGTGCCGACATACCCTCGTTGATACCGTTGATTGCCGTCTCCTGTGCTTTAAGAACAATATTGTAGATTTTGATAAAGGTATTATCAGACTTGCCAAGACAGATTGTGCGGGTGAGGTCACTGCCATAACCACCGAAACTGGCACCCATATCGATCACGATTGGTTCACCGGCAGAAATTGGGTGGTCGGATGGTTGGGCGTGTGGCAGAGCACCGTTCGGACCTGCCCCGACAATAATCTCAAAGGGCAGGCTTTGACTGCCGGCTTTTCGCATATACTTTTCCAGTTCCCACGCAATCTCTTTCTCGCTTGTGCCGACTTTCAGCCGTTCGGTAACGTATTCAAAAGCACGGTCGCTAATCTCTGTCGCTTTGCGGATGCAAGCAATTTCTTCTGGTTCTTTAATCGCGCGCAGTTTCTCCACAACACCCTCGAGAGGCACCAGTTCCAACGGGAGCTTTTCTCTGTTAATTATTTCGGAAAGCTCGTGATGTTGCGCAAAACTGGTAGCGCTGGACTCGAATCCCAGTTTACGGATACTAAGACCGTCAGTTAACTTTGGGAACCAGTCGGGCATCTTGCCTGTTATCTGAAATAGGGTGTAGTCGGGCGATTGCCTCTTTACCTGCTCCACATAACGGAAATCGGTGGCGAGTATTGCATCTTTGTCGGTGATGAGTAAGTAGCCGGCTGAACCATTAAATCCGGAAAGATAAAATCTGTTTTCCGGCTGTGAGATGATAATCCCGTCAATCTCTTTAAGCTGTACTTCGTGGCGTAGTTTCTTTAGCCGCTCTTTAATCATCGGTCTTTTTCTCTTTCGCCAGCGGGTGTGCGGCAAGATATACTTTTCTTGCCTGACTCTGACTCACATGGGTATAAATCTGAGTTGTGGTCAAACTGGCGTGCCCGAGAAGCTCCTGCACCACCCTCAGGTCGGCGCCGCCATCAAGCAGGTGCGTGGCAAAAGTATGGCGTAATGTGTGTGGATGAACTTTTTTAGTGATACCCGTTATTCTCGTATAGCGCGTCACAATCTTCTGAATACGCCTTTCAATCAAACGCTGTCCGTAGCGGTTGATGAAGACGGCTTCGCTTTTCTTTTTGCCTAATAATGTGGGTCTGCCTTGTTGGAGATAAACGGCAATAGCATCGGCGGCAGGCTTGCCCATCAGTGCAAGACGCTCTTTTGAACTCTTACCCACCACGCGGATTTCTCGCGTGTCCATGTCAATCTGACTGAGTTTCAGATGAACCAGTTCGCTGACTCTCAATCCGGAGGCATAGAGCAGTTCCAGTATGGCACGGTCGCGCTGTCCCGTAGGAGTCGAGATATCGGGTGCTAGCAGAAATCTATTTATCTCGTCATTAGTAAGATAAGAGGGTAGCCGTCTATCGAGTTTGGGCGAGGATATTTTTTCCATGGGATTTTCCTGTATTAGCCCTTCTTTCTGCAGGTAAACATAAAAAGAGCGGATGGCGGATAATTTGCAGGTAATGCTGGTCTTTGCCACCCTCTGTTCCATTAGCCACATGATATAATCGCGCAGTGTTTGTTTGTTGACTTTTTCCAGGGAGTCGATTTTTTTCGTTATGAGAAAAGGGAAGAAGCCCTTTTGTGTACCGCGGATATTATTTCCCACTAGAGAATTGTAGTAGTTCCGTACCGTGTATGGGGAGGCATTACGTCCAACTCTTAGATAATCGATGTATCTGTTGAGAATCTCTTGCATTGAGTTATTCCTGCGTGACTCCTACAGCTATCTTAGTCTGGGTTTGTTTTTCCCGATGTCCGCATTTAGTACACCTTGCTTGACCTTCTCGGTACTCGGTCATTAGTGCGCCGCAACTGGGACAGGGCTTAGGAAGAGGTTTAGCATTGGCGGCAAAGGTGCACTTCGGATAATTACTGCATCCGTAGAAGATTTGTCTTTTCTTGTTGAATCTCTGGATGAGTTCGCTACCGCATTCCGGACATTTGACTCCCGTCTTGATTTGGTAAGAGCGAGTCGATTTGCACTCAGGGTATCCGGTACAGGCAAGGAATTTGCCAAAACGCCCGACTTTGATAGCCATCGGACGACCGCATTTTTCGCAGACTTCATCAGTCAGTTCGGCCGGTGTCTCCACTCTATCAATGTCTTTCGAGGCTTTCTGGAGGTCGTTCTCAAAAGGCGTATAGAAACTACGGACAACCTCTATCCACTTCTTTTTTTGCTGGGCGATTTCATCGAGGTCGTCTTCCATGCGCGCCGTAAAATCGATATCAACAATATCTGGGAAGTTCTTGATGAGCAGGTCGGTGACCAGCATCCCAAGCTCGGTAGGTTTGAAAATGCCACTGGTTTTGGTGGCATATTCTCGTCCTTTAATTGCCAGAAGAATCGATGCGTAAGTGCTGGGACGTCCGATACCGCGCTCTTCCAACATTCTAATCAAACTGGCTTCGGTAAAGCGGGGCGGAGGCTGAGTGAAACGCTGTTCCGAAAGGAGCTTGATAAGTTTGAGGATATCATTTTTTACCAGAGGCGGTAATGGGGTACGGCTCACCTCTTCTTCGGGCTTACCTTCTTCTCTGTTATAGAGAACAGTAAAGCCGAGGAAGCGATTGACCGAACTGGTCGTACGGAAGAGATAATTATCTCTGGAATCACTGCACTTAGCTTCAATATCAACAGTAGTGTTATCATAAATAGCGGCAGACATCTGACTGGCAACCATCCGGTTCCAAATCAACTGATACAGTTTGAACTGGTTGGAGGCAAGATATGGTTTCACCATCTCAGGGGTACGGTGGATTCTGGTGGGGCGAATGGCTTCATGGGCTTCTTGGGCACCTTTGATTCTGCTAGTGAAAACACGGGCGTGTGGCGGTACATAATCGGTTCCATACTTTTCATTAATGAAAGCTCTGGTTTCGGCGATGGCACTGTGGGCGACATTGGTGGAGTCGGTACGCATATAGGTGATTAAGCCTGCACTCTCCTCCTTGCCGATAGGCAAGCCCTCGTAGAGTTGCTGGGCGAGCATCATTGTTTGTCCTGCCGAAAAGCGCAATTTGTACCATGCTTCCTGTTGGAGGGTGCTGGTAATGAAAGGCGGTGCTGGTTGACGGACAGCCTTTTTAATTTTTATCTTGCTGACAACATAGTTCGCTTGTTCCAGTCGGTTTTTCAGCATCTCCGCTTTTTGCTCGTTATTGATATTAAGTTTTGTACCATCGGCAAGACTGACTAGCTGGGCACGGAATGAGGAGGTTTTAAGAGATGATTTTTTGGTAAGCTCCGCCTCAATAATCCAGTATTCTTCCGGAACAAACTTTTCAATTTCTCGCTCGCGGTCAACAATAATTCGCAGAGTGACGGATTGAACTCTCCCCGCCGAAAGGCCGCGCCTGACCTTTTGCCAGAGTAGGGGACTGAGTTTGTACCCCACTAGGCGGTCGAGGACACGCCTTGCCTGTTGTGCATCTACTAGGTGCATATCTATGGAACGGGGGTGTTTGAAAGCTTCCTGAACAGCCTCTTCGGTTATTTCATGAAAAACTACCCGCCGGAAGTGTGTCCCATTTTCTTGGATGACACTTGCCAGGTGCCAAGCAATAGCTTCCCCTTCACGGTCTGGGTCGGTCGCTAGGTAAATAGTAGCTACTTTCTTGCTGGCCTCCTTGAGTTCTTTGACTGTTTTACTCTTGGCTCTAGGCACCACATATTTAGGCTCAAAATCGTGCTCGATATCTACTCCCATGCGGCTCTTGGGCAGGTCTCTGATATGACCCATAGATGCTTTGAGATTGTATTTATTACCCAGTATCCGGCTGAGCGTTCGGGCTTTAGCCGGTGATTCAACGATGACGAGACTCTTTTTACTGTTACTCAACTTTTACTCCATAAACTTCTCTGGTTTCATGAGCCAGTACATATTTCATACTGCCAACTGATTTTTACCAGTCCTTTTAACTCCATCATTGCCAGTGTACTGCTAACGGTTGATACTGGCAAGCTACTGCCGGCACAAATTTCATCGATGTGGGCTGGCTCAGCAGATAATTTACCTATCAGTAGTGATTCCGTGTCCGATGCCGGGAATAAAGCTGGATCCTACCCAGTATTTAAGGTCTTTGCTTTTCATCTTCGGAGCAATAGTTATTCTAACACAGGAGTTGAACTCAAAACAATTGAGGCATGGCTAACTGAATATATGGGCATAAATGACATTATTGTGAAGATGACAGCAAAATCGCTATTCGTAAATTAGCGTGTAAAAGTAATTCTAGCAGATTTTAGGAAGGGTTGCTGAAGACATTGGTGGTATCGCCTTTTCTGCTATCAAGTCTATATTGAGATGTCATTATCAGACTTGCCCCGGTAATCCATAGACAATTTTCTCTGGATTCTAGCTCCCGTATCAGGTCTTGTCCCGTACTAGATACGGGAACGGGACAAGTTTCGCTGGAATGACAATCCATGTCGTGGGAAGAGCCTGTGAGCCAGTTCTTCTTATAGTTAATCAATCTGGGCAAAGAGTACCATGTAGTTTTTTCCATACGCTTTGGCGCATTTGGGGCAGGTGGTGTAAGAGAAGTAGAGTTTTTTTATAATCTTACCCTTCGACTTTACATAATCATCCATTGTTTTTGCCCATTTACCAATGTCTTTATAGGGACCTTCGAAGACCTTCGTCAAGTATGTCCCTGAGAGGGTTGCCATTTTTGCACTCGGCACTTCTTTGGACACGTCAATGTAAATATCAGCGCCCTACAATGATTTTTCATCGGTCAATATAAGTTGTTGCGGAGCCTCGGCTTTAGCCGCTGTAATCAGGTTCATATTTTTGATAACCTTGCTTCCCATATTGAGTGGAATATGGAGAAAGCCGATGACGTGATCTTTAACAAATGGTTTATTGTTCCAGGTTATCTCTTTCTCTTGCCATGGTAGGGGGTCAAAGGGGGGACAACAACCGGTTGGTTTTACCTGTTTCATACAATTTACCTCCTTGCTTAATTAAGTAAAAACGTGTTTTTGTATGTTACCAAAGAATCAGGAATTTGGCAATAGGGGATTAAAGAATTGCTCTGTTTGTTTTGATTGACTCAGTGTATTTGCGAGAAATCCTAACCTGTCGGGACGGCGAAGCAATCAAAAACATCTTGTCATTCCAGCGGAAGATGGAATCCAGAAAATTTATAAATGGGTTCCGTATCAAGTACGGAATGATAGTTGAACTTTAGATTACCGCCTCCCGATTTCATCGAGACTCGCAATGACATAAGAACTAATTGATACCTGCTAAAAGAAATCCGGTACGAGGGGATTGGTTTGTAACAAATAAGAGCAATTCAGAAGGTTTGATGGCGGAGAGAGTGGGATTCGAACCCACGGTAACCTTACGGCTACACACGCTCTCCAGGCGTGCCTGTTAGACCACTCCAGCATCTCTCCATGGTTCTGATGCTCTCCGCTATAGCGGAGAGCATAGGCTTCGTTTGTTCTGAGCGAAGCCGAAGAAAACCCCTCGGCTACACTCAGGGTAAACGGAGAGGGTGGGATTCGAACCCACGTCCCGATAAACGAGAACCGCTTTTCGAGAGCGGCACCTTGAACCACTCGGTCACCTCTCCGGACTTCAAACATTATCTCAAAACGCTGGCTAATAAGCAATATTACTGATGCTTGAAATGAAGTAAATATCAGACGAGTCTTTACTCTTCCTCCGCACTTTTATGGGCGGAAGCAATCTCTCTCAAGCGTTGTGTCTCAGTGAGTATTTTTTTCCTGAGCCGGATGTGCTCTGGAGTTATCTCTGCCAATTCATCCTTATTGATAAAATCAATCGATTGCTCCAGGCTCATCAGTACCGCTGGAGTCAGCTTGATAGCAATATCAGACGTGGATGAGCGGATATTGGTCTTTTTCTTTTCCTTGCAGATATTGACGGCGATGTCCCGTGAACGTTGATGCATGCCGACAATCATACCTTCATAAACCTGCGTACCAGGCTCCACGAAAGTAAGCCCTCGCTCCTGGGCATTATTAAGTCCATAGGTAACGGCTTTGCCGGTTTCCGATGCCACCAGCACGCCACTGCGGGTTGACCCAAGCTCCCTCCTCCACGGTTCATAGCCGAGAAAAATTGTATTCATCACACCACTGCCGCGGGTGGCAGTAAGAAAAGCGCTGCGGAAACCGATGAGCCCTTTGGTAGGGATGTGGAATTCCATACGCACGTTGCCCTTGCCATCGTTGCGCATATCACTGAGTTCGGCTTGGCGCTTGCTCAGCATCTCGTTTAAGATTCCAATGCATTCCTCTTTGGTGTCAATAGTTAGAACTTCTACCGGCTCCATCAGTTTACCGTCAACTACTTTGGTGATGGCTTCCGGTTTGGAAACTTCGAATTCGTATCCTTCACGCCGCATTGTTTCGATGAGAATCGCCAGATGCAGTTCGCCTCTTCCTTTCACCAGAAAGGTGTCAGGAGTCTCGGTATCCTGTACTCTGAGGCTGAGATTAGTCTCCAGTTCCCTGTAAAGTCGTTCCCGTAACTGGCGGGTGGTGCTGAAATGCCCTTCGCGTCCGGCGAAAGGAGACGTATTTACCCCAAAGGTCATCTCTACTGTTGGCTCACCGATTTCTATGCGTGGTAGAGCTTCTGGCTGGCCCGGACTGGCGATGGTATCGCCAATACTGACTTCTTTAATGCCGGTCACAGCGACGATATCGCCTGCTTCAGCCTCGTTTACTTCAATGTGCTTGAGACCGAGGTAGGTAAACACTTCACTGATTTCATAACGGTTCTGACTTCCATCGGCATATAAGCAAACTACAAAGTCGTGTGGCGAAACCTTACCTCTCCAGATTCTGCCGATAGCGATCTTACCCTTGTGGCTATCATAATCCAGATTGGAAACTAGCATCTGAAGGGGTCCGTTTTCAATCTGCGGTGGCGGCACTTTTTCCAGGATGGTTTCAAAGAGAGGGCTGACATCTTTACCTTCAATATTTGGGTCTGTTACAACAATGCCTTCTCTGCCACTGGCATATAGTACCGGAAAATCCAATTGGTTGGCATCGGTGACTAACTCTAGGAACAGGTCCTGCGTGAGTTTGAGCGCCTCGGCGATGCGCGCATTTGCTCTATCTATTTTGTTGATAACGACAATCGGTTTTAGCCCCTTCTTGAAAGCCTCTCGGAGGACAAACTTAGTTTGAGGCATCGGTCCTTCGACAGAATCCACCAACAGCAAGCAACCATCTGCCATATTGATGACGCGTTCCACCTCACCACTAAAATCCGCATGCCCTGGAGTATCGATGATGTTTATTTTGACGCCCTTGTACATTATGGCAGTATTCTTAGCCATAATAGTAATGCCTCTCTCTCGCTCCAGTACGTTTCGGTCCATAATCAGCTCGCCGACGTCCTGATTATCCCGGAAAACGTGGCTCTGTTTCAACATGGCATCGACTAGGGTTGTCTTACCATGGTCAACATGAGCGATGATGGCAATATTTCTGATGTCGTTACGATAATTCATTTATTTCTAAAACCTTACCTTGTTCAGTCTTATCTCATTGACACAATCAATCCTTGGCAATTGTCGCAATAGGGGGGGGCTCTGTCTCAGATAGTTCAAATTAGGGAGAGGCGCTTTTGAGTGGGTATTCGAATTTGTGATATGCGAACTGCGACTTTAGTATCTCTTTAGCTAGGGGATACTATTCGGAAGCGGTGTAAATGGTAGCAGTTCCAGATATGATTCATTGAATTTACTTTTCCTAAAACTTACACAATTTATTATACACGGAATGAAGCTATTTTGCGAGGAATTATAAAAAAGAGTGGCGATTGCGAAAGGTAATTATTACCACGAATCGCAAATCGCCACTATCTAAAATGTAGAATTGTGTTTCTACGTTTGGTTTAACCCGTTATCTGGTGATGGCTTTCTTAAAGACGGGTAAGGTCATGCAGTATTGTCAAGATGAATAGTTTATATTGTTTAAATTATATTGTCGGGTAGTAAGGAGAATAAATAGGGAAAGATGCGGCTCTTGGAAATATCCTATAATTAGGTATGACTACCGCTATCACAGACCTTAGCATCAGTGAAGTTAATAAGCTGATTTCTTCTCTGGGTGCGCCGTCTTATCGAGCGAAGCAGTTGCTCTCTTGGGTTTATCAGAGGTTAGTGATCTCTTTTGATGAAATGACCGACCTGCCCGTATCTTTCCGCCAGAAGCTTGCTGAGCAGACAAAGCTTTATACTTTGACACTGGTCCACGAAGTTAGTGCGAAAGACGGCACGGTCAAAGTCCTTTTCAGTCTTGATGATGGCAAGACGGTAGAAGCGGCGCTGATGAGGTCCCTTGCTAATGACGGCAAGCATCGCTATACGGTCTGTATTTCAACACAGGTAGGCTGTCCTATCGGTTGTCCGTTTTGCGCTACGGGTCAGCAGGGATTTGAACGCAACCTGACACCAGGGGAAATCATTGACCAGGTGCTATATTTTGCCCGCCAATTGCAAGGCCGGAGTAATGGTAGGGAAGGGGAGCGAATTAGCAACCTCGTATTTATGGGGATGGGTGAGCCACTGGCAAACTATGATGCCTTCTGGCGGGCGATTCAAATATTGAACTCGCCTGATGGGTTCGGTCTCAGCGCACGTAGTATGACCATTTCCACTACCGGTTTGTTGCCTCAAATAAAGCGTTTAAGCCGAGAAAAACTGCAAGTTGGTCTGGCAATCTCACTTCATGCCAGCGATAATACTTTACGGAATAAACTGGTGCCCGTCAATAAAAAATACCCTCTGGAAGAACTCATTCCGACTTGTCGAGATTATTTTGAGAAGACGGGGCGCCGTGTCAGCTTTGAGTATGTGCTGTTCGAGGGTATCAACGATTCTTTGTCACAGGCACAATCATTGGCTGAACTAATTCACGGATTGAATTGCCACGTCAATCTTATTTCTGCAAATAGCACTACCAATCAGACTTTCCGTCCATCACCCAGAGATAAAGTGCTGGCTTTCCAGAAGGAGTTGCAAAACAGGGGTATCAACTGCACTCTCCGTCAGAGTCGGGGACAGGAGATTGATGCCGGTTGCGGCCAACTGCGCAGTCGCTTTGCCTCAGATAAAAGCAGACAGCCGAAAAGATAACACCACTACTTACCTTTTCGACTGTCTGATATCTTAAATCACCTTTCGGTGATAAGCCCCTTATTTTCTATGGCTTTACTATTTTATTTGCCCAGAGCCGCCTCGTCCTTCTTCCGAACAGAGCGACCACCATGTCCATGTTTGATGCCTTTGAAGCTATCTTGGTAGGCTTTTCGTTGCTGAGCTTTTTCTTGTTTTCTCCCCATCGGTTATCTCCAATTGTGTGTTAGCTATTTTCAATATACGTCCTAGCTACACCTTTGTCAATAAGCCGTTTGAGTGCTTTCAAAGTACTTCAATACTGGCGAACCTTATTGGCAGTTACTTCTGTCGGTATAGTTCGTGGCTGTTGTGGTATATTGCGCTGTCGCAGGAAGGATGGGGTATCAAGCTCCTCAGCCTTTAAGCCCTTGAGAACCTTGGTGATTTCCTTCTCTCGGGCGACGCCGCTCATCCCAAGCTGACTATCGAAACCGGTGGCAATGAGCGTCAGCCGTATTTCGTTATTCATATTGCTGTCAAAGGCAACACCGAAGATGACATTAGCATTCGGGTCAACTGCTTGTTTGATTATCTCAGCCGCCGCATTGACTTCGAACAGCGTCAAGCTGTTACTGCCGGTAATATTAAACAGCACTCCCTTTGCGCCTTCCATTGAGACATCGAGTAATGGGCTGGCGAGAGCTTCTTTGGCGGCTTCTATGGCGCGGTTTGGGCCTGTGCCCCTGCCTATGGACATCCAGGCAGGTCCGGCGTCTTTCATTATAGTGCGGATATCAGCAAAGTCAAGGTTGATGAGTCCGGGTACGGTAATAACTTCGGCGATTGCCTGCACGCCATGGTGTAGAACCTCATCAGCCATCTGAAAGGCGCTGTCAACACTCATCTTCTGGTCGCAGAGCTGAAGCAAGCGGTCATTGGGAATAATGACTAGGGTATCAACCTTGCCTACCAGTTCATCAACACCTGTTTGAGCAGTTCTGAGGCGATGATTGCCTTCGAAGGTGAATGGTTTGGTGACAATTGCAATAGTCAGTGCGCCGCTTTGTTTGGCAATCTCAGCTACTATTGGAGCTGCCCCGGTACCGGTACCACCGCCCATACCAGCAGTAATGAATACCATATCAGCACCACCGATTGCCTCCTTGATTTCATCCTTGCTTTCTTCAGCGGCTTTTCGCCCTACGCTGTTGTCACCACCTGCCCCCAGACCCCTGGTAAGTCGTTCCCCGAGTTGAATCCGGACAGCCGCTTCGGTGAATGCGAGTTGCTGAACATCGGTGTTCATGGCAATGAACTCAACACCTCGTATTTGTTCACGAACCATACGGGTGATGGCATTACTACCAGCTCCGCCCAATCCGACCACTTTTATCTTTGCCCCAGCCGGAACAAAATTAGACTTTGACATATTTGTCGCTCCTTATATAGACTGTATTGAATTCACATCTTTACTTTATCGGAAGAGGCGCAGGACTGGCGAAAATATACCGCGTATTCCACCCTTGGCTTGCTGACTTTGAGCACCACTATTTCGGGTTCTCCAAAGCATCAAACCGACGCTGGTAGCATAAGCTGGGTCGCACAGAACATCTGAGACACCTGGTAGATTTGGCGGTATGCCGATTCTTACCGGGAAGCGAACGATGTCGTGTGCTAGTTCAGCCAGACCACCAAGATTGGCACCACCACCGGTCAGTACTAACCCTGAGGGAATGAAATGGGCATAGTCTTTTTCCGGTAACTCCATTACGATGAGGCGGACAAGTTCCTCAACACGGGCACGGATTATCTCACTCAAATCATGGGAGGAAATGCTGTGCTGTCCGTAGGTTATGGGTTTATCTTCCTCTGGTTCTTTACCGTGCCAGGGGGTTACATTCCCAAACTTCTTTTTTAGTTCCTCCGCCGCTTCGAAGGAAAGTCCCAAGCCAATAGATATATCTTTGGAAATCTGATAGCCGCCAATGGGAAGGATGGAGGTAAAGCAGACGCTGTTATCTTTGAAGACAGCGATGTCGGTGGTACTACCCCCGATGTCAGCCAGCATTACACCATCAAGCCGTTCCTCTGGTTCAAGTACAGCTTCAGCTGCGGCTAAGGGTTCCAAAATCAGGTCGTCAATCTCAATGCCAATACCGCGGATGCATTTGGTCAGGTTCTGGATTGAGGTAGCCGCCGCAGTAATGACGTGAGTTTCAACATCCAGACGGAAACCGTGCATACCAACGGGATTTTTGACCCCGTCTTGTCCATCCACAGTATAGGCACGGGGAATGACATGGAGGACTTTCTGGTCGTTGGGGATTTCTACGGAGCGGGCAACTTCGAGGACTCTTTTTAAGTCCTCGGGGCGTACGAGCCGGTCAGTTCGGGAGATAGCCACGGCACCCTTGTTGTTTACGGAGCTAATATGCCTTCCTGTAATACCAACACAGGCCGATTCCAGCTTGTAACCAGCAGTGCGTTCCGCTCTACGTACCGATTCGCGGATTGATTCACGCGCTTCATTGATGTTGACTACCATGCCTTTGGTTAAGCCCTGTGAAGGTGCAACTCCAACCCCCAGAATACGGGCATTGTTTTTTTCATCGATATCACCCATGACGGTGCACACTTTGGTCGTGCCGACGTCAATAGCTGCGATTCTTGTTCTCTTCATGTTATTCCTTATTCCCTCCTAAAAATTAATATGTTAATTTTTGATTTTTCCTCTTTATTCTCGGTAATGGACATGCCATTTGCTGTTTAAAAGACTACCCTGCGTTTCGATTCTTGGCCCCAGATAGAGTTCTGCCAGAAAACCACTGGGTGAATCAGTATTATTTGACGGAGATGGTTCCGTCGAGGCACTGAGGTTAAAGCTGACGATGCCGGTGGTCATTTTCTCGTAATCAATCGTCGTTGCCATGGAATTGTACCCCCTTCATAGTCCTTCCTAAATTATATTGTAGAGTGTTATATATACATAATAGTAAGCTTGCCAAGACCCGTTAGCAATTTTTGTCCTTACTATTTCCATTTTGTCCCTACATAGTGCCAGACCTCTTGAAATACGCTTTTTGCTGGTTTATAATAAAGCCACTGATGAGGTTGGCACTATGACAATTGAAGATGGAAGAAAGCATTTACCACCCTACGTCTCTTATAAGACCTTCCTTAATTTTATGAGTAGGTTACAGCAACATATACCCACTCGTATTGACCGTAGTTATTGGGGTGATATGTTCTCAGGAAGCACAGGCACGCAATTGATGGCGGCAATGCGTTTTTTGAATCTGGTCGATGCCAATACCAGACCAACACCTCATTTGAAATTACTGGTCTCAGCCACGGGGGAACACAAGGCAGCATTGTTAAAACAGGTGGCAGCTGAGGCTTATAGTTTTGTATTGAAAGGTCCCCTTGACCTACAAAATGCCACTTATGCCGAATTGGAAGAGGTTTTTCAGAATACCTTCTTGGTAAAGAGCAATGTCAGTCGTAAATGCATCAAATTCTTTACAGAATTGGCTCGTGATGCCGGGATACCTTATTCACCATCTTTTACTAAAACACACAAAGTGCCACGTGCCAGTTCCGGGACAAAAAATGTAACTAAGAAATTTGGCACTAGGACAAATCAGAATTTCCCCGTGCCATTACTGGATAATAAAATTACGGAATTAGACCCGTGGCATAAAATGTTGCTTGAGAAATTTCCTGACTTTGACCCAACGTGGAACGATGACATCAAGATGAATTGGTTCGTCGCCTTAGGTCAGCTGATAAAATTAAACCCGCATCTTGAGAAATAAAAGCCTACATATCCGGCACTTCAACACCACTTATTTCTTCACTTTCAATACCTCGTAGAGACGTGCCACTTTCATGGAGGAAGGGGGTTGAGATTAAAATTAGGGGGAGGGCAAACCCTCCCCCTAATAAAATACCTCTCCACCAGCCTCAGCCGGATGATGGTTCACACCATCTGAACCAACACAAGGAACTAAAAACTAGCGGCGACAGTCAAGACAGGTATCAAAGAATTCCAGCGGCTGGTTTGATTTCTCTGCCATATACTCAATCTGTCTCTCCGGTATCCAGCAACGTCCGCATACCTTACACTTTGCCAGCCTAAAATTCTTCTTCTGGTAAGGCCAGATGATTGTTCGAGTATTGCCTTCATCCGTTAGAGTGATAGCGTCCGTCGGGCAGATGTAAGCGCATGAGCCACAGGCAATACAGGCATCAAAATTAACAGTGTAAGGAATAGCATTTGGTTCAGTACTACGATTAATCTTACTGATAGCGGAAACTCCTACCACTTCCTGACAAACACAAGTACACAATGTGCAAAGGACACAGTTTTGATGGTCTTCCAGTGGGAAGGGAGTGCTTTCTACTCCCGACTCCTTAGCCAATTCCTTAATTGCGGGTGATTCAGGTGCGCGTGCTAATAACTTCTGTATCGCCACTTTGCGTTCACTAATAACTCGTTCCGAATTGGTCTGGACTGCCAGTCCCTCCTCAACCATAGAGAGGCAGGATGGTACCACTCTTTCATGTGCACAGAGAGTCGGAATATAAATATTATGAGATTTGGCGGCCTCCAGCACTTTCGTCTTCTCTTTAGCTTCAAATTCGCGCCCATCAATGGTTATTTTCACCATCGGTTACATCCTCACTTTACTATTTACCAAATCGAATTCGTAATTGACAGTGTCCTAACTACATGTACACTTCTGTTTAAGTTTCTCATACTCGTTGATGACCCTGTCCTGAATCTGTTTTGCCATCCCCTCAGACAAATGACGGAATCTACCCTGGAGCTTCAGGTAATCCTGAATAGGTCTGAGCGGTGATGGGTCAATGCTGAGTTTATATTTACCGTTTTCAACCTCATACAGGGGGAAGACACCCGTCTGAACCGCCAATCTTCCGAGCCTCACTGACAAGTCAGGGGCTGAGCGCCAGCCCGTCGGGCAAACCGAAAGGACATGGATATAGGCAGGTCCGTTAACTGCCAGACCTTTTTTGACCTTCTCCATCATATCAAAAGGATAGCTGGGTGAAGCAGTCGCTACATAAGGAATATCATGGGCAACCGCAATCGCCGGCATATTCTTCTTCCAGGTCTTTTGTCCGATACTTTTCTTTCCTGCCGGTGAGGTAGTTGTCGAAGCCCCAAAAGGTGTCGCCGATGACCTTTGAATACCGGTATTCATATAGGCTTCGTTATCGAAGCAGATGAATAGCAGGTCGTGCCCTCTTTCCAGTGCGCCTGATAACGCCTGCAAACCGATATCGCTTGTGCCGCCGTCACCTGCCATCGCCACCGCCTTAGTGCCCTTATCAGGCCGTCTGCCCTTCCTTACCATTACTTTTAGAGCAGATTCCACGCCAGAGGCGACCGCCGCCGCATTTTCAAAAAGGGTATGTATCCATGGTATATCCCAAGCAGTTACCGGTAGTTGGGAGGAGACGACTTCCATACACCCGGTAGCATTGGATACGATGATGTTCTCGCCCATCGCTTTGCAGGCAATTCTGACAGCCAGAGCCTCGCCACAGCCGACACAGGCACGATGTCCGGGAGCCAAACCGTCAATTTTAGGTGCTAAGCGGGCAGTATAAACTCCGTAATTTTCCATTACTCTCTCACCCCAAACATTTCAAATTCCTGTTCGCTGCCAGCCTTTACCATTTCCACTCCTCTTTTGACCATCCCCTCAAACTCAGCAACTGTAATATCTCTACCGCCCAATCCGCCGATAAAGCCCACGATTCTTGGGCGTTTCTTTTTGCTGTACAGCGCTGACCTGACTTCAGAATAGGCAGGACCGCCGGGACCTCCGAAGGAAAGTGCCCTATCCACCACAATCAAGACTTCGGCATTACCTACCGCTTGGCGAAGTTCTTCAAAGGGGAAGGGACGCCACAGACGCAGTTTCAATAGACCTACGTCCTTACCTTCATTCCTCATCTTATCAACCGCGGTCATCGCTGTTTCACCGAAACTACCGAGCGTCATCAGCAGGGTTTTAGAGCCCTCAGTGCGATACTGCTCGATGGGATGATAATGCCTGCCGAAAGCCTTACCGAATTCAGCCCAGTGGTCCAGAATTATCTTCTTAGAAGCCCGGATATTGACTTCCTGGGCTTTCTTAGCCTCCGAATAGAGGATGGGTGGCGCAAAAGCCCCCATCGTGACCGGCTTATCAGGGTCGAGAGGTAATGGATATTGATACGGCGGCAGAAAACGGTCAACCTCATCCTGTTTCGGGAATTCAATTGGCTCAACCACGTGAGTTAAATAAAAACCATCTGTGTGAATCATTACCGGTAACAATACCCGTTGGTCTTCGGCAATCCGGAAGGCACACAGAGTATGGTCAAAAGCTTCCTGCCCATTTTCACAAATAATTTGAATCCAGCCGGTATCCCGTACCGCCATCAGGTCAGACTGGTCACCCCAGACATTCAACGGTGACGAAAGGGCACGATTAGCGACTGCCATTACGACAGGCAGGCGCATTGCTGAAGCAACATACAGGACTTCGTGCATGAGTTCCAAGCCCTGACCGGCAGTAGCAGTAAAGGTGCGAGCGCCGACTGCCGATGAGCCTAAACAGGCACTCATCGCAGAGTGCTCCGATTCTGCTAGGATATATTCGGCATCCATTTCACCGCTAGCGACCAGTTCTGCCAGATGCTCCACGATATGGGTCTGAGGAGTAATGGGGTATGCCGCTATCACATCCACATTAGCCATTTTTGCCGCTTCGGCAATAGCCAGCGAAACTTCTATTCCTATCCGTTCACCCATTATTCCTCCTCCTCCGCCATATAAATAACCCCGGTAAGGCACTCTTTAGCACAGATACCGCACCCCTTACACCAGAATAGATTGGCCTGAAAATAGCCCTCAGCATTCTCTCTAATGCACCCTTCCGGGCAATATAACTGACACAAGCCACACTTTATACATTTCGTAAAATCATATCTGGGCACCTGAGAACGCCAGTCGCCGGTACGGTATTCTCTGGTACTTCCCGGCTCGGTAACAATCGCTCCAATTTCTAGGTCTTTCCAGGTCAATTCACCTTCACTCTTCTTCAAGTTGACCTTACTCCTTCACCACAGTTTCTTCAAAGGCTTTTTTCACGGCATTGATATTTTTCTCGGCGATATGGCCGAAACGCTCATTGATTGGTTTAAACAGAGATTCTATTTTGACCACACCGACCACCTTGAGCAACGCCCCCAACATCGTGGTATTTACAATCGGTAAACCCAGTATCTCATAAGCAATTTTAGTGGCATCCACGAGTGCCAGTTTCCAATTACTCCCGAAGTCCTTCTCAATTTCTTCAAAATTCTTGCGGCTGTTGATGACCAGTATGCCATTATTTTTGAGACCCGCAGTAACCCTGACGACGTGCAGTAGTGTGGGGTCCAAAACGATAACAACGTCGGGCTCACGGATTTCCGCCCGCACTCGGATGGGGGATTGACTATCAATACGGTCAAAAGCCACTACCGGTGCCCCTCTGCGTTCCGGACCAAAAGCGGGGAACGCCTGGGCATACTTCCCTTCATCTATTGCTGCCTGCGCCAGCAACTCCGCTGAGGTAACTGCACCCTGCCCGCCACGTCCGTGCCATCTAATCTCAAGGAGTCCTATCTTGTTCACTGTCAAGTCGTCCTCCAACTTAAAGGCTATTCTATTATCCAGCTATCACAAAAAATACCCCTGGGGCGACTCGAACGCCCGCACCCGACTCCGGAGGCCGGTGCTCTATCCACCTGAGCTACAGGGGCACACCTCATTAATTATAGTACAGTGCCACACCGAAGTATAATATAACCGATAAACCACGACGTTTCAATAAATAACAGCTCTACCAGGGCAGGTATATATCGAGGCAACTTATTGATGATGATAGCAATGAACATCAGAAGGAAAATGGCAACTGCAAAAACCTGACTTAACATCTACGTGAAATTTACCTCCGAACTATCTGAAAACTAATTACTGTAACGTTCGTGTTTTATTGTAACAGAACTTCTCCCCTGTGTTGGTTCAGATAAATTGGTGACACAGACGTAGTGAGCACTTATGTTTTCTTGACTGAGGATACTTGCCTCAATTATACTTCAAAAAGCGGGGTGTAGCGCAGTTGGTTCAGCGCGCAGCGTTTGGGACGCTGAGGTCGGTGGTTCGAATCCACTCACCCCGATTCCCCGCCATCTTATTGCTCTTTGGGTTGAGTTTTTTCCTCTCTGGGTTTAGCTACAGATTTCTTTTCAGGCGGCTTGATGCCCAGTCGCTTGGCAGTGTGGTCGCGGCCAAGGTAGAAGTTTAGCCAGGAAGATGTATGTTGTAGCTCCCAGTCGCAGGGCGGCACGATGTATCCCCCGATTGAGTCCTCTTCTTTATGTTTCTTCAAACGCTGGTAGGCTTTGACCCAGATGCACTTCTTATCTGGATAGACTTCACACCAGCCCTGATAACTCCCGCCGCAAGGGCCATTTCTCTGGTTTTTGGGGCACTGGGACATCGGGCAGAGAAAAGCAACATCAGACAGTCCGCAATCGCCACAGTTCATACAGACAAAAAGCATCACTTTGTTGATATGCTCAAAACTATCGAAGGCTAGTTTCATCTTTTTGGGTCCGGCATCAATACTCCTTGCGATAGGTTTTAGTGCTTTGAAGATGATACTATCCGGATTGGAGAGGGTGGCGTGCACC
>JAPLHG010000080.1 GCA_026389745.1 Chloroflexota bacterium
ATATCTGCCGAAGCGTTCGATTAAACCCCGGCTAGTCGGTCTAACTGTATGAATGGACTGTGCCAGGAGAATGACAATAATAATGATGGCTAATACTATGCCAATAGTAGTTCCTGACATATGATTAACTCCCTCCTCTATTATTTATAATTTGAATCATTTATGATAATTTCAGCTGTTTTCTCGATATTCTGAGACTTTTATACTGTATTCCCTATGCTACTCGTCTATCAAGGAATTATCAAGTAACATTTCATCGTTTCGTGCAATTAGAAGGCCTCGTTGCTAGACTGCCATTCAGTTCAGTGACCTATGTGACCAGGCTAAAAGCTATGGTAAAAGTTCTTTGTTTCGTCCACTGAGCCCCCCCCCCGAGGGGATTCGAACTAACAGAATCTATAGCTGCTGATTTACAGAGTGCCCTAACCCAATCGTGCATTGTTTCAGGACACGGTCGACTTTACAAAGAGTTTCATGTAGTGTAAAATCGCTACAAACTTGAAAGGAATACCTGGTGGTGACCACTCAACCTTATTTCTGCGACTTGGGATGATTAATGAGAATCGTGAATGGAAATGAGTTAGAATGATTGTGTCCTGTGAATCTTCGCCCATAATCATCCGTCCGGTAATATCTCCGCATCCGAGCAGGATATCAGCTTGACGAGAAGACTGGTGGAAGCCGGGCAAATCATCGGCATTGATGTCCTCGACCACGTCATCGTTACGGATAATAATCATTTGAGTATGAAGGCGAAAGGGTTATTTTGACATATGGAGACTTTTAAGGGTTTTACTCTAACGAAGAAGAAAATAGTTTTTTGTCTTTTATTGCCGCTATTAATTATTTCACTGGTTCTCAGTAGTTGTCAACCTGCCACAGAGACTACAGCTACAACTTACAATAGTAATGCGGTTCTCAACCTCTACGGCATCGACCCGCTGACACTTGACCCGGCGGTCGCCGGTGAGGCTACTTCCCAGGAGTACATTCTTCAAATCTTCAGTGGATTGATAACATTGGATGATAATCTGCAACCGGCGGCGGATATTGCTAAAAGTTGGAAAGTCAGTGGCAATAGTACGGTATATACTTTTACACTCCGACAGGGTGTTAAATTCCAAGATGGTCGGGGGGTAAAAGCAGACGATTTTAAATACTCATGGGAACGCGCCTGTAATCCGACGACCGGCTCACAGACTGCCGCCACATATCTCGGTGATATTGTGGGTGTAAAGGAGATGTTGGCTGGTGAGGCGAGTTCGATAAGTGGTGTTAAGGTGATTAATGATTACACTCTTCAGGTTACCATTGATGCCCCTAAGTCATATTTTCTGTACAAGCTTACCTATACCACTGCTTTTGTGGTGGATAGAAACAATGTCAGTCAGGGTGCTAATTGGTGGAAACAGCCCAATGGCACCGGCCCGTTCAAGCTGAAACAATGGTCCGCAAATTCCTCCCTCGTCCTAGAAAGAAACCCGCTTTTCTACGGCGAGATGGCAAAAGTAGCTTCTGTCAATTATGAGTTGTGGGCAGGTGTCCCAATGCGGATGTATGAGATGGGGCAGATAGACGTTACCGATGTCTCATTGCCGTATATCGACCAGGTTACCGATAAGTCTGGGTCTTACTATACTCAATTAATGACCGTTCCTGAATTGAGTTTCTATTACATTGAGTTCAATTGTACCAAGCCGCCATTCGATGATGCTAATGTCCGTCGTGCCTTCTCGATGGCAATCGATAAAGAGAAGCTGGTATCTCTGGTGTACAAGGATATGATGCAAAAGGCGGATGGTATTTTACCGCCGGATATACCTGGCTATAACTCCCAACTGAAAGGGTTGGAGTTTAATCCTCAGCAAGCCCTCGAACTAATCAAGGCATCCCAATATGGTGATGTCTCTAAATTACCATCTATTACCATTACCACTGCGGGCTACGGTGGAGCGATATCATCGTATCTGGAAGCCATCGTTAATGAATGGCGGCAGAACCTTGGAGTAGAAGTTACCGTGCGTCAAATCGACCCAGAGAGATTCCTGTATCATATGGAAGACGAATTGGATGAGATGTATGATACTGGTTGGATTGCTGACTACCCGCACCCTCAGGATTTCCTGGAAACTCTTTTTGCCAGCAATGCACAAAATAACTATGGTGGGTACAGTAATTTAGAGGTGGATGCTCTGCTGGAGAAAGCCGGTGTGGAGCCTGATAGTGCCAAAAGCCTGACGATGTACCAGCAAGCGGAGCAAATACTGGTGGATGATGCTGCCTGTTTGCCTTTATGGTTCGGGAAAAACTATGTGCTCGTCAAACCGAATGTGAAAGGCTACAATCCCACCGCGATGGGTTATCCTAAGCTGAATGAGGTCTCAATCAACAAATAGTATCGGCTGATTACTTTTCTCGCTTTGGCCTTCGGATCCCATTTTCTTCTTTTCATGGCTGCTTTCTCCCTGTTACTAGCCATTTTACTCCCTTAACCTACCCCCTGTCTTAATGGAGAGCAGTATATTGACATACCAGCCAGTGTTCTGGCGGTATCCTGTTTCTCATATTGCTGGACTGGGGACTCGATTTTAGCGTTCATTAACGAAAGCATAAAAGCCCCCCGTTTTTATGTATCACGGGGACTTTTATGCTTTATAATTTGGCGGAGGGGACAGGATTCGAACCTGCGGTCGCTTTCACGACGACGGTTTTCAAGACCGTTACCATAGTCCGCTCGGTCACCCCTCCAGGGAAAACCTAACAGCTAATTATACAGAGATTGGGCGAGAAATGCCTATCTAGAGTTGCTACTTAATCACCTTTGCTCTAACAAAATCTTGCAGGACTTCAGGCACGGCAATGGTGCCGTCTGCCTGCTGGTAATTCTCCATAACAGCAATCATAATTCTCGGTAGTGCCAGACCACTACCATTGAGGGTGTGAACATACTGAGGCTTAGCATCCGGCGCAGGACGGTAGCGGATGTTGGTACGGCGCGCCTGAAAATCACCGCAATTAGAACAGGAACTGACCTCGAGCCATTCCTGACAACCCGGTGCCCAGACCTCAACATCGTAGGACATCGTAGAGCCAAAACCAATATCGCCGGTGCACAGTTGCAAAATGCGGTAGGGTAATCTCAATCTCCGGCACACGTCTTCGGCGTCCTGCACCATCTTTTCCAGTTCTTCGCCGGATTTTTCGGGTTCGGTGAATTTGTACATCTCCACCTTATCGAATTGATGTCCGCGCTTGATGCCGCGGGTATCCTTGCCGGCGGACATCTTTTCCCGACGGAAACAGGCGGTGTAGGCGACATAGTGGAAAGGCAACATTCCCGGCGGGATGATTTCGTCACGGTGGAGATTGGTCAGTGGCACTTCGGCGGTGGGCACCCACCAATAGTCCTCCTCGGCATCGTGATAGAGGTTATCGGCAAACTTGGGCAATTGTCCGGCGCCGACCAAACACTCTCGCTTGACCATACAGGGCGGGTAAATCTCAGTATAACCATGCTCGGTGGTGTGCAAATCAAGCATAAAGACAATGAGCGCTCTCTGCAATCTCGCTCCCAAACCACGCAAGACATAGAACCTTGTTCCCGATAGTTTCACGCCACGGCCGAAGTCAATGATATTGAGTGATTCGCCCAGTTCCCAGTGGGGTTTCAGGCCAAAGGGGAGTTTTTTCGGTTCTCCCCATTTGCGAACAACAACATTTTCGCTGGAATCCTTACCTAAAGGCACCGCAGGGTTGGGGATATTGGGCATCTGGAGCAGGAGGTCGGTGAGCTTGTCATCCAGATTTTTTGTCTCTTCCTCAAGGTTTCTGATTTTGGTACGTAATGCCCTGCCTTCTTCGGCGGCGTCTGCCTGTCTTTCACGTGAGGTTTGTTTGTGATTGCGTCGTAGTTCTTCCAGTTCGGTAACTTTCTGCCGGCGTTCGCCGTCAATCCGGAGGATTTCATCCAGCGGTGCCGTATCATGACGGTTAGCAATCGCCTGCCGCACAATTTCGGTATTTTCACGGATAAATTTTAAATCTAACATGTTGTCCACCTTTGGTGTAAACTCTAATATCTAAGTCCTAAATTCTAAACCATCATTGTCACCCTGAGTGAAGCGAAGGGTCTCCTTACCTACTGAGTGGTGAAGGAGATTCTTCAGGTACTTCGTAACTTCAGAATGACATTGGGTGCTATGGCTATTAGCTTTTCCTGTATCTCCTATTCAACCCACCATTCCGACTCAAGTCGTAATCCAGACTACTTCTGCGGGATTACCGGGTCAAGCCTTTTGGCTGAATCAGGCTGAAGCCCGATAATGACATTTGAAATAATTGGTGTTTCTTTTATTCTATTTTCTCCTTCAGTTGCGGGAACAGAATGACTTCTCTGATTGACTGGCTGTTTGTGAAAAGCATCACCAGTCTATCGATGCCCATGCCCAGTCCGCCAGTCGGGGGCATGCCGTATTCCAGCGCCAACAGGAAATCTTCGTCAATTGTTTCTTTCTCATCGTGTTGTTGATGTTCTTTCGCCTGCTGTACGAAACGCTCACGCTGGTCTAGAGGGTCGTTCAATTCTGTGAAGGCATTGGCAATCTCCATCCCGCCGGCAAAGGCTTCAAATCGCTCTGCAACGCGCTCCTGACCGGGTTTACGCTTGGCAAGAGGCGACATTGATACCGGGTAATCCAGTAAGAAAGTAGGCTGGATGAGTTTTGGCTCCACAAAGGTAGAAAGCAACTCGTCCACCAGATGCGCCCAGTTCTTCTGTGGGTCAACCTCTATTCCCTTTTCCTTCATCTTCGCCCGTAGTAAATCAACATTCGGATGCTGTACAAAATCAATACCACTATGCTGGTTGATGGCATCCCGCAGGGTCATCTTTTGCCACGGCGTTTTGAAGTCAATGGTTGTGTCTCCAAATTTTACGCTGATTGCGCCCAGCGCCTCTTGAGCAATCGAGGAAACCATCTCTTCTACTCTGTTCATCACATCGTTGTAGTCGGCATATGCCTCATAACTCTCCATCATTGTGAATTCAGGGTTATGTTTGAAAGAGATGCCCTCATTGCGAAAGATGCGCCCAATCTCGTACACTTTGTCAAAACCGCCGATAATTAACCTCTTCAGATACAATTCCAGCGCAATTCGCATGTACAAGTCACGGTCAAGTGTATTATGGTGAGTAATAAAAGGCTTGGCTGCGGCACCACCCGCCTCCGGCTGGAGAATGGGGGTTTCTACTTCCATGAACCCATTGCCATCCATAAAATGCCTCACTGCACTGACAACCTGACTGCGGAGGCGGAAGGTTTTCTTGACCTCTTCATTGGAAATGAGGTCAAGATAGCGCTGGCGGTAACGGATTTCAACGTTGCTCAGCCCGTGCCATTTTTCGGGTAATGGCTGGAGCGATTTTGATAGTAAAGTCAACGTTTTCACTCTGACGGTGGGCTCTTTGCTTCTGGTACGGAAGATAACTCCTTCCGCCCCGATAATATCCCCGATATCCAATTCTTTCAGCAAGGTAATGCTTTGTTCGCCCAGTTCGTTCTTGCTGAGGAATAGCTGGATTTTGCCTGAACTGTCATGAATGTCCATAAAGGAAATTTTACCCATAACACGGTTCGCCATAATGCGCCCAGCGATACTGACTTCACCCGTTTCCGCCTTGCCTGATTGTTCCTGTTGTGTCAGCAGTTCCGCTGCTTGTTGTGTAGTATGAGTACGGTGATAGCGGGGCGGGTAAGGGTCAATGCCCATTGCGCGGATATTAGCCAGTTTTTGCAGTCTCTGTTCTGAAATACAGCCAACTCTTGAAGTCATATTAACCACTCACCAATTTATTTGATAGCATTATATTAACACAATGAAGGTAAATCCTAAATACCGAGTAGTATTGAAATACAAAAATACAATTTAACTGTTTTTGTCATTGCGAGAAGTCCCTCAGGGACGACGAAGCAATCTAGGACGTGAGGATAGGGAGGGAAGTAATGTGTATATGTATTGGCTAATTCAGTGTGGGCATGCAGACTGCGAGTCCCGATCGGGACTCGCAGTGACAATAGGCTAGCCGTCATACCGACTTACTCGGTATGACGGTATGGTATTGCTTAACAACTTAAGGCTGATAAACCTTTTTCTCCTCAGCACCGGGTTGTTTCATCTGTTCCTTAAGTTCGTCCAGCCAATTGGCGGATTTTACCTCACGCTCCAGCAGGTATTTGAGGTAACTTCGCGTGATGCTCTCCAGTTCATAGGATAATGAGGCATCTATTTCCAACCGACCGACTGCGGCATAGCCATTTCCTTGAATAAACCTGAGCACTTTGAGGGCATTGACGGAAATAGGGCGAGCAAAAGGCTGATTCAGACGGCATACCGGGCATAATGTACTGCCGATACTGGCACAAAAAAAATTGGTAATTGGACCTAATGGCTGATGACATGTAACACACTCCTGAAGTTGCGGACGGTAGCCGGATGCTCCCAGCAGGTGAATTTCAAAGTAGCGTAATAGTAGTTCTTGATTATTTGTCTGACAGAGACTTTGCAGAGTCTCCAGCAACAAACGGAACAAGGCTTCGTCCTCAACATGGTCGGCAGTAAACTGGTTGACCAGTTCAATAACATAAAGACCATAGGATGTCAGCCAGAGGTCGGTTTTCAAGGGCAGAAAGCCGTTAATCGTCTGACTACCGATGACGGTATCCAGATTACGCCCTCGCGCCAGCGTGACCTGACTGTGTGTCAGAAGTTCCAGATGTCCAGCTAGTTTACTCTTGGGACGGCGTACACCTCTGGCGACCGCCTGAATCTTGCCCAAATCAGGCGTATACATAGTGAGAATTCTATCCGCCTCGCCCAGTTTGGTCTTCTTGATGATAATGGCTTCGGTCTGGTAGTTTCTTGGTCGGAACATTTTGTCAGCCCATCTTTTCAGCGACAAATATCATTTCGGGAGAATCATCAGAGAACACAGATTTATCAAAGTTTCCGAAGAACTCCACCACTTTGAATCCGCAGAGGCTCAGAAGGTGCTCAACCTCATACCGGTAAAGGTACCGCATAGGGAATGTCTGTACCAGTCTTTCCCCCCTGCCGTCAGGGTACTTTACATAGAAGATGAGCTCCATGTCATTATATTGTTCCGCGCGATGAAAAGCCGCTGTGCGGTTAGTGCGTCTGACAACCCTACCATCAGGCAATCTAATATCAGGTTGCACATCAATCTCCATCAGATACTTGGGGTCAATCAATCGCGGTAGAAAAGGATGATAAACATCAAAAACCAATCGCCCTTTGGTGGCAAGGTGTTTGTGAATACAATTGAGACAGGTTTTCTGCTCGGCAATTGTGATGAGGTGCTGAAAAGGGCGGAAGGGGATGGTTACCAGCGAGTATTCTTCACCGGTGGTGAAATTTGCCATATCCCCTTGCAGCAGATAGACATTTCTCCTGATTTCTCGGGGCAATTCGGCTACCTTTTCACGGCATTTTTTGAGCATATGAGGGGATAAGTCCAACCCCGTAATCTCACAGCCAGCAAGTGCAGTGGGGACAAGGACACGACCGGTACCACAGCCAAGCTCTAAGGTTTTCCCGCCCGCTCTTGTGGCGTAATCAATAAAGAACTCTATGTCTTTGCGAGCAGGTTCGGCATAAATAGCATCGTAAAAATCTGCCGTAAATTCCTGGTATTCATAGCCGTAATTACTCACTAAGTCCTCCACATATTGGGGACATTTACCGCTTACCTCAGTGTCGGCATTCTATCTGCTAACCGTATTGCCGTCAAGACAATTTTAGGAAAAGAGCATCTATTTCAGGAATAATGCCAATCCGTTCGGCTTTCGGTAGCCCCGCCTTAATAGTATGTCTCTTTCCTTGAGGAGGCAAGCCCGGTTGTGAACTACCGCTTGGTCGAACTCGCCATTCTGCCAGGCGTACATACAGAGAACTCCCTTGTCATTGAAAGGGTCACCGTGATTGACAATGCCAAGTTCTCTGACGGCACTGGCTTTGGATTCGAATTTCTCTCTCTGGAGTTCGCCTTCAAAAATAATTTCTCTACCAAGTTGGTACGAGAGAACACTCTGCTCGAATGAAGTGTTGAAAGCATAAAAAGGTTTTCCCAGACTATCAATAATACTGGCAATTCTGTCGTTTAACTCAGAGATTTCATCCTTCTTGGTGACATAAAGAATCTGAAGATACTGGCCGTTGATGAGTCCAAAGATTACCTGTCGTATGTCCTCATATTCTCGGCAATCGCCAGTATAGCGATAACGTTCGTTGAATGTCCCGATGGTCTCAATATCAATGATGGTACCGACGAAATCCGAACCGACGTCTTCTCTGTACTCCAGTATCAATTCTCTGCCCCCTGTTAGCAGAATTTAACTACTGTTAAAGCTGTTGTCTGCCCTCAAGCGCTCGGGTAAGGGTAGCATCATCAGCATATTCCAGCTCGGTGCCAAATGGTAGTCCCCGCGCCAGACGCGTTATCTTGATGCCGAGGGGGGAGAGAAGCTGATTTAAGTACAATGCAGTTTGCTCACCCTCGAGGTTAGTATTGGTTGCCAGAATTACTTCTTTTACCAAGCTGTCCCGAAGCCTGTTTGGAAGTTCCCTGATTCTGATATCATTGGTGCCGACCCCCTCCGTTGGTGATATGGCGCCGTGGAGCACATGATAGAGCCCTTTATAGGCACCGGTATGCTCAATTGCCAGAATATCCTGTGGCTGTTCCACCACACAGACCTGACTGCGGTCCCGCTGGTCGTTGCGGCAGATAGCACAGGGGTCGGAGTCGGTAACATTAAAACAGATGGAGCATAGCTTAATCTTCTGTTTAATTGACAGAATGGCATCTGCCAATTGATTTGCCTGCTCTTGAGGTGCGCGCATTAAATAGTAAGCAAGCCGCTGAGCACTTTTAGGCCCAATACCAGGCAGTCTATTTAATTCCTGAATAAGTCTGCCAATGGTATCGGCACCAAGTATGGTACCCCGATTCAATTAAGTTTCTCCTTACCACTCGTTAGAAAAGCCCTGGTATCTTCAAACCGCCGGTCAGCTCTTTGAGTTGTTGCGCGGCGGCTTTTTGTGCTTTTTCCTGAGCATCATTCACCGCTTTGAGTATTAATTGTTCAAGCTGTTTCACATTCTTGGGATTAGTCGCTTCGGGAGCAATGCTCACTGATACGATTCTCTGCTCGCCATTGACCACCACTTTAACGACACCCTCGCCAGCTTCGCCTTCAACTTGCATTCTTTTCAATTCTTTCTGCGCTTGGTCGAATTTTGCTTTTAGCTGGCGTGCCTGATTAATTTGTTGTAGGTTCATGTTTCCTCCGCATCAATAATTTGGGCGCCCAATTTCAGTGCCTCTTTCACAAGACTATTGTTATTCTCTAAGACACAGTGCACACGGCAGGGATGTCCCAGAAAACTGCTGATAATTTTCTCAACCACACGTTGATTCTCTATTTTCTCCAGTTGTTCCTTGATGTAGGGATATCTGAAAGACAATGTCATCGTATCGTTCTCAAATGCCACCGGTTTAACACCGGCGCTCCTCAAAATAGCTAGGGCGGGACTCCGCTTGGTATCGACTGGCGCCTGTTCAATCACACTCCTCCAGTCCAGCTTCAATTTATCAGGAGTACTGCCGATTTCTATAGATGATTGACTCTTCGTAGCCACAGGTGGGGTTACTATTGCCGTTGATTCTGATTTAGGTTCGGTTTTCATTGGTTCTACTTGTTTGGGCTGATTACGTACTGGCGGTGGGGAAGATTTTTCCTGAATCTGACGGAAGGCAAACTCTGCTTTATGGTCTGGTTGTTTGACAGGCTTGAGAACATCTTCTTCGGTTTTTGCCGTAATGTCAACAATCGCCAATTCCATTGGCAAGGTAGAATGGCTATCTGTACCAATTTCAACCTGACTGAAAAGTTTCAGCGCCTTCAGTATTTTGGGTAGGGAAGCATGTGAAGCCAATTGTTTCAACTCGGCTAAGTCCTCACCCGTCATATCAACCGAATCTTCAGAACCAGTTTTCATTAACAGAAGACATCGCAGATATTCCACCAGTTCGCGCTTGAAATGGCGCAAATCCAATCCGTCATTATTAGCACTATTGATGGTTGCCACTGCCGCCGAGACATTATCATCAACGATGTGTTTGGCAAGTTCTCGGACACGTGAGTCCCCTGTGATGCCTAGCAAAGCCTGCACTTGTTGGAATCCAACCTCAGAGTTGTAGTAGACAGTGAGTTGTTCCAGTAAGTTCTCCGCATCCCGAAGGCTGCCGGTAGCGCTACGAGCAATGAGACGTAATGACTCCAGTGCAATGGTGATATTTTCCACCTGACAAATATTCGCTAGTTTATTGATAATATCTGTTTGAGAAATACGGCGGAAATCGAAATGCTGACACCGGGACATTATAGTGGGCAGAATCTTATGAACTTCTGTGGTTGCCAGAATAAAGATGACGTGTGGTGGTGGCTCCTCTAGTGTTTTCAAGAGGGCATTGGAAGCACTGCCGCTCAGCATGTGAAACTCATCGATAATATAAACCTTGTAACGCGCCTGCGTGGGAGCGTAATTGACCTTCTCCCGTAAACTCCGAATATCATCCACGCTGGTATTACTGGCGGCGTCAATCTCAATGACGTCCAGAGCTCTGCCTTCAGTGATGGCACGGCACATTTCGCAGGTATTGCACGGCTCCCCTTTACCACCGGTCGTTAGACAATTCACCGCTTTTGCCAGAATTCGCGCGGTGCTAGTCTTGCCTGTGCCTCTTGGCCCACAGAAAAGATAGGCATGCGAGATACGTCCGCTACTAAGGGCATTGCGGAGAGTTTGTGTAACCGATTCTTGCCCGACAACCTCGCTCAGAGTTTGGGAACGCCATTTACGATAAAATACTTGAGAAACCATTTTACTATGCTCTATTATACCCCATCCCAACAGGTTTCCATAGGGTATTCACGAATATGACCAGAAAAATTTGACATAGTCTTTTATACCGCCTATGCTGTCTATTGATTTATCCAGCGCGGAGGAGAAATTGTGTCCGACCTGAACGAATTTCAGAGAATTATCGGGGTGTTTTTCAACCGACCCGACCTGCTGACGCAAGCACTGACTCATAGCTCTTATGCTAATGAAAACTCGGGTATTGCTCCGGTTTCAAATGAAAGGTTGGAATTCCTGGGAGATGCTGTTCTGGGTTTGATAGTCGCTGAAAATCTTTACCGTGATTTTCCCAATCTCAGCGAGGGAGAAATGACTCGTCTTCGCTCACTATTGGTAAAACAAGACACGCTGGCACAGGTAGCGGAATCAATCGGACTGGGTAACTTCCTGTACCTCGGAAAAGGCGAAGAAGCGAGTAACGGGAAGGAGAAACCAGCCAATCTTGCCAGGGCTTTAGAAGCTATCATCGCCGCTGTTTATCTTGACCAGGGTTATTTTGTTTCTGAACAGTTAATATTGGACCTCCTCGATACTGAGCTCTGGAAGGCTTTGAATCAGGGAGTGCTCATAGATTATAAATCACAACTTCAGGAACTTTTGCAGGCTCGAACTCAGCAACCGCCTGCCTATTATCTCATTGAAACCGAGGGTCCAGACCACGATAAGAAATTCACTGTGGAAGTACGACTCGGTGATGACGTGCTGGCTAAGGGCTCAGGGAGAAGCAAAAAGAAGGCAGAAACCGAAGCCGCCCGCGTTGCTCTTGAAAAACTCAATACTATCTAAACCGGTTCACCGGCAAGCAGGTAAAATATCTTTACAGAATAGTTTTACTTTGCTAAACTTCAATTAAAAATCAGAGGTCAATAATTCAATTGAGGGTAGATTATGGGAAGACGAGATTTTGAACGTAAAGAAGCCAAAAAGCCCAAAAAAGATGCCAAGAAGATACTGACCACTAACATTCAACCCTCTCTTCCGCCGGTAGAGGTTATTAAGCGAGGGAAGAAGGACCGTCTGGAAGAGGAATAGATAGGCGATTTCTATCTTAAAGCCCAACAGCTTGTAGAATCTTGGAATAGGCAGAACAAGCCAATTCAGTACTTGCCGAGTGTCAGTTTCATCCTCGCTAGAGTGGAGTTATTATCTGGTGGGTAAGGAATGAGTGATTTAAGTTCATTTCAGGCGAGAGCACAGGGTCGGGTGCAGGGTGTTTATTACCGAGTCTTCACCGCCAGAAGCGCCGCCCGACTGGGCTTAACTGGTTATGTGCGTAATCTGCCCGATAGGTCAGTGGAAATCTGCGCTGAAGGTGAGAGAAAACAACTGGGGAAGTTGGTAGAACAACTCAGAACCGGGCCTCCCGGTGCCAGAATAGATAAACTGTCATTGGTATGGGTTGAATACACCGGAAAATATCATGACTTTGCCGTAACCCGTTAGCTATCGGAGTTCAGTACTTATCAGATACCGGCTTTATCCCATAATACTGGTCGTTTTTCAATAATCGGGATAGAGTTGTTGCCGAAGTGTAGTAAACATTAATCCCGCGTTTCTGATTCAGTTGGGCACTGAGTTCTTCCAGAGTAAGAGGTTTATTGCCATCGGCGAGAAAAACCCGGAAAATGCTTTCCTGGATGGGTAAGCCGGGAGTTATGAAGCCCGGAGATTTGGAACAGCAATTCTGTATCGCTTTCAGTAAGTCGGCTGCCTTACTCTCAGTACTGCCCGTTTTGAGTTTTTTCCGGCACTTGGTGCACAAACTGTCCCTAGCTAAAACGGAGAAACTACGATTATTCGACTTTAACCAGTTCAGGTCAATTGCCCAGCGTGCCTCAGTCTGCGTTGGTTCTTCTTTATTCATGCTTCGACCACCTTACACTATCTTCAAATGGTATCTAGTCCGGATTCTGCCAATTTGATGAGTCGGAGGTAATCTGCCCTGACGCCCAGTGTCTCAGAGACTTCACAGTCTACTTGCAGAGGGTCACCGACAAAAATCTTACCGGTTTCCTCGAGCTCACCTTCTGTCGGGTCATCAACATAGGTCAATTTCTGATTTGCCTCTATAATTCCCATATCGAATGGCAGGGTAAAATAGAGGTCGGCAATCACCTTATCAATACCAAGCCCATAGAGAGCTTCCCAGCCGCCCTCAGCCTCTGCGTATTTCTTACTCGGCAGAAGGGACATCAAGTTCGGAATGCTCAAATTACCCTTATCTCTAGCGACTTTCAACGGTGTCACACTGATAAGGTAGTCGCTGGAAAGGATGACATTTGGCACCCAGAAAGCAGGTACCGCCAATGGTTTGGGTAGGGGATTATCCACTTCAACCCAGATGCAGTCCTTCACATCCAGCATCAATACTCTGGGAAAATCATAACCCAGTGTTTGGTAAATTGGAGCGACCGGGTCTCCATCATGGGTTCCTTCAAGCACAATGATGTCAGCATCACTGACATGTCTGATGCCATCAATTATCGTCGCCAGAATCTCACGGCTGGTGGTGACTGGGTATGGCGACAGACAGCCTGCATCCGGTTTAATCAAAACCCGCCGTGCTACAGAAACCGCGGGCGGCGGTTCAAAAATAAATTTATCAGTCTCAAATATCAAGCCTTAATGCCTCCCCTAATCAATTATAACCGATTAGAGCGCCGGTTTTAGCACTATAATTTGAGTTTCAGCAGGAAATTTTTCTGCTTCAAACTCTACTTCACTGGCATCCATTTTGACAATGTTCCGCTTTCCCTTCAGGAAATCATCGACACCGGAGATGGGGAAGCCGCACCGCTCATTCTTGTAGTGCATTGGGATAATAATACTGGGCTTCAATTTGTTGCTGACCTCAGTAGCAACATCAGCATTGATGGTATAGACTCCACCCACCGGGATGAGCAGAACATCTACTTTCCCGACCTGTGCTACTTCTTGATTGCTGAGCTTATGCCCCAAGTCGCCAAGGTGGCAAACCCGAACACCATCAACTTCAAAACAGAAAATAGTATTGGGACCATGGTCTTTCCCTTTACTTTCATCGTGGTAGGTAGATACCCCGATAAATTTTACCCCTTTAATTTCGACTCTCGTTATACCTTTGGCCACCTGTGGATTACCTCCAACGGTAGTGACGTTGTTGTGGTCCAAGTGTTCGTGGCTGACCGTGATGATATCTGCCGGTTCTTTGATTTCATTATACTTGAGGTCCCAGCTTGTCTTATAAGGGTCGGTGATTATCCTTATGCCTTTATTTGAGGTAATCAAGAAGGATGAATGCCCTAACCACTTAACTTTCATCTTCCCTTACCCCCTTTTTCTTAAAGAAAGAACAAGCCTAACCAGGGTACGTGTTGGCACTCCGGTTGCTCCCTTGCCGTAATAGCCTTTGGGTTTGTCCAGCAGACTGGTGCCGGCAATATCCAGATGTACCCAAGGAGTATTTTCGGCAAACTCACCGACGAACAAAGCGGCGGTAATGGCACCTGCTTTCTTGCCCCCTGCGTTCTTCAGGTCTGCCACATCGCTTTTATTTTGCGTTTTGTATTCTTCGAACATGGGCATCTGCCAGATTTTGTCACCTACCTCTGAACCGGCGGTAATGACTTTATCCACCAGTCCCTGGTCGTTAGTAAATGCTCCCGTGGTAACATCACCTAAAGCGACTACACAGGCACCTGTCAGGGTAGCAATATCCACAATGCGCTTGGCACCCTGCTTGTTAGCATAACTAATGGCATCAGCCAGAGTTAGACGTCCTTCTGCATCAGTGGTTTCAATCTCAATCGTTTTGCCATTCATTGCCGTTAGAACATCCGCCGGTTTGAAGGCTCTGCCCCCGGGTAAGTTCTCGGTTGCTGCTACAATTGACATAACATTGACTTTGGGCTTGAATTGAGCGATGGCGCTCATTGCTGCCAGAACAGAGGCACCTCCTGCCATATCGCCCTTCATATCCCCCATATTCTCAGAGGGCTTCAGGGAAATACCGCCGGAGTCAAAGGTAATACCTTTCCCCACCAGTGCGATATCGATTGTGCCGGAATTATTGCCTTGATATTTCAACACGATGAATTTTGGGGGTTGATTACTCCCTTGGGCAACTCCCAGTAGGGCACCCATCCCCAGTTTCTTCATCTGCGCTCGTTTCAGCACCTCAATCTCAAGGCCATACTTTTCGGCAATTTTTCTCGCTTCCTCAGCCATATTGGTCGGCGTCATATAATTCGATGGCTCATTGACCATATCACGTGCCAGATTCGCCGCCTCTGCCATGATTTTCCCTTCATCAGCTCCGTGTTGAATAGCTGTTTTATTGGCTTTATTCTGACCTACGATAATTAAATGCTTTATCTCACCCTGCTCCGAATCTTTGGTAATGTGCCGTCGGAAACCGTACGAGCCTAGAATTGCGCCTTCGGTGATTGCCTGAGCTGAAATCTGTGGAGTTATGCCATCGCTACCAGCTCCCAGTGCCACGGTGGCAATGCTTCTAGCGCCCTTCTCACATAGGAAATTGCAAGCCTCAGCTACGGCGATCCGGATTTTATCCTGAGTCAGTTCTTTATTCTTGCCCAAACCAACAATCGTCACTCTGCTGACGGGTACTTTACCAAGGCTGTGAATGAGCGTAATTTCGCTGAGTTTACCTTTAATCTCACCCTGCCTGATGAGTTTGGCTATTTCACCACCCAGAACTTTATCCACATCGGCTAAATCACCCTGCAGTTTTTTCACACCTTCAAATATGCTAAACAAAATGGCATCTGTTCTGGTTTTGCTAAGCTCCCCAACTTTTACCTTGATGTCCACTTCAAACCTCCGTTTTGCTGAAGCCACCTACATCCACATTGTCTTGACCATTAGTGAGGGAGTGTTTCTCTGTCTGTGGTAAATAGGGTCCATTTTCAGTACCAAGGGGAACGATGGTACGTGTTGTCCGAAACAGGCAGGCACTTCCATTGAGGCTGGGATTGGAAGTAGAGGAGGGACCCTTCCGCAGGATAGTACTTCCCGGAACAACAGAGGGTAACTTTCCCGTCGGTTTCCCACACAAACAGGAGTTTCCCGTGCCCGACAAATCGCCAAGCTTTGTCTTTGGCTCAGGAAATTGCCCCCGACTTTCTAACAAACACAGACTACCAGAAACCAGCTGGGCAGTTTCCACAGTATAACTATTATATCATCTTTTGTCTATTTTTCTAGGTGATATTTATTCACAATGTGTGCATTTGGACATATTTTGGAATATCTTTCGGTTGTTGATTGGGTGGTGGTGAGAGATATTACGCGGGGTCAGGCTTTCATGTCTGCCACCGACGTGAAAGAAAACCGATGGCCAGGGTCTTAAAAATATATCCGATTCGGTTTGCCGCAGGCCGGGGTATCGAAAATTATATTCCCGAAATTGCCGTGTTCAACTCCCTTTCCCTCTTTAATCACTCTTGGGTCGGCTATAACCCATGACTCAATTCAGCTTTCCGTGTAAAAAGCTAGTCCTAATGTTCCCGTACCACAGGCATAACCCATAATCGGGCTGAATTCGCTAATCCACAGTTCTGCACAGTTAAATTCGTCAGAGACACGTTTCTTCAATTTTTCCGCTTCTTCTGGAGCATAGGCGTGCATTACCGATATGTGTGCTGGTTTCTCCCCAACTTTATCTCTCGTCTTCCTTAGTAATAGTTCAATCCCATTCCCCCGGTTTCTGGCTACTCCACAGAAATTCACTCCTCCGGACACACTTAATAATGGCCTGAGATTAATTAGGGAACCAGCCAGAGACGCTATTTTGGGAACACGTCCAGAGCGATAGACATGGCGAATGGTATCCAGAAGAACCAGAGCATTTACTCTATTTTTCACATCCTCCGCAACTTTGGTTACCTCAGCTAGCCCCTTTCCTTCTCCCGCCGCTTTGGCACTTGCCAGGGCGATAAACCCCTCCGCCGCAGTTGCAGTCCATGAATCCATTACTTCAATTTGTACTCCCGGGAGTTCGGTCTCAGCGTAGTCCTTGGCTAGCCGAGCGACATTTTGCGTGGTGCTCAATTTAGATGAGAGTGTGATACACAGAATATTGCTCGCCTGTTTGCTAGCTTCTTGAAAAGCTTTCAGGAAATCCGTTGGCGGTGGGGCCGAGGTGCTGAACACACTAGGATTCTTCAGAAAAAGTTCGTATGCCTCACTCGGTGCGATGTCTACCCAGTCTCCATATGCCTTACCATCAAAGATAATCTTGAGAGGCACAATACTAATAGAATAACGTGCCGCCTGTTCCTTGGTAAGACAGGCAACACTATCCGTGATAATAGCTACTTTTCTCGGCGAATGAATTGTCATAATTTTTAGTACAATTGCCTAAGTTATTGCGGATTGGTCCTCTTGTTTTACTTTATGCTCAACAAAAGCTGGCACTACTAAGAAGCTGAACATTAACACGACAAGACCGATAAATGTAACTAGTCAATCTAAAAAGATATTAACATTGCCTACTTTATAATAGCAAATTCAGCCAATCTCAATATCAAGCCTCAGGAACGCTTGAACTTTATAGATAATATTTTCCGAGTGTTCTCAGTAACTTTTGCCCGTTCGTCGATTCGATAACCGACTACCCACATAATCTGTTCACGGGAAGAGACGATAGGGATTCCGGGACGCCAGTCGCGAGGGATCCTAGTATCAATCATAAACTCGCCTATCTTTTTCATTTCTTTCATCCCCAGCGGCTGAAAACGGTCGCCACGGCGGCGAGGTCTTACGGTTAGATTCTCACCAACAACGGCGCAATCCAAATACGCAGTAAAACCATCCGCCCCGGGCTTCATCTGGTCGCGCGTGATAATGCTCGCCTGAATATGCCATCCTGGAGTGACAGTCTCGCCGGGGATTTTGAGAGCGTACTCCCCATTCAGAACAGGAAAAGGGGATAGCGCCGTCGGGTTTTTCCCCAGAATATACCGCTCGTAACCAGTGGCAAAAACAAGCCCGTATGGTAAATTGAGTCGCTTCCCTGCCGGTTTGGGCAGAGCCTCCATTATTTCTTCGATATGACGCACCTCAATATCTCTCAGAGTTCCCAGTAGCGCTTCAATCGATAACCTGAGCAGGTATCGTTGTAGACTGGGTGATTGTTTGAGGAAGGATTGCTTATTCAGCATAATTGTTTCATCTTGCTTGCTGGCTAGCCGTTTCCACAAACGGCTAGCTTCCTTCTCCAGAAAGGCGATGTCGTCATCAGCGATGCGAGCAGTACGCAGTAGCGCCTCGACTATCTGTGGATTGTAGCTTTTCAGTAAAGGTAACAGCTCAAGTCGAATCCTGTTTCTCATCGGGATGAGTGAAAGGTTGGTGGCGTCAAGCCGCGGTTGAAGTTGATGACTGACACAGTATTCATCTGTCTCATCACGGCTCACTTCAAGTAGAGGACGCACCACTATCAGACTTTTATCCGAAGATTGCCACCTGCTTCTGGCTTGTAATCCGCGGAGTCCTCTAGTGCCTGTACCCCTGATTAAATGTAAAAGAATTGTCTCCACATGGTCATCAAGAGTGTGCCCCACTGCCACACGGTCAGCAACAACGGATTCTGCCACTTCGGACAGAAAATTGTATCTCGCCTCGCGGGCCGCTTCCTCCATTGAAACACCGCGTGTATCTTGATAGGCACGGACATTACATTGTCCAATAGTAGCAGGAATGCCAAGGCTTTTTGCCAGTTTAGCGACGTACCGTGCATCAGCCTCCGATTCGGTACCGCGGAGCTGGTGGTCGAGGTGAGCTACGTGCAAATTGATACCCAGTTCAACCTGCAGCCCTTTGAGAATATGCAGAAGACAAACTGAATCCTGACCGCCCGAAACCGCCACCAGAAGAGTGCATCGCTGTGCTGTCAGACGATGCTTTCTAACAAAATTCAGCACCCTCGGCTCTAAAGATAGGAGTTTTCTCTTTCTTCCGACCATCAGTTCACACTTATCTGGGCATTCCTAGAATCAATTTGGTGCGCCGTATCGATTTCGGGTACTCGGTAAATCCCAGAGCCGAGATAACCTGCTCCGGCCTGCCGGAACCGCTCTCATCGCATCTCAGCCTCATACCTAGAGTGCAGGATAGAGGCTGACACCCAATCAGCCAGATATCGTCGATGAGGGCTCTTAAATCGTAACTGCGCCGACCGGTATCCCGTTCATGGTGCCAGGGTAGGTTTTCTAGAGAAAGCAAATGGTCGAGTGCCCTTTTTATTTCCCCGATGCTCTTCTCGGTATTCACTTCAATCTGATACTGGACAAACCGTATCTGCGATTGTAAAGACGGCACGGTTAAACCGATAGGGGATGCTTCCAGCACCTCCATACCTTGCGGCAATTGTCTGTTTACGGCATCCACGAACCAGTGTGGTGAGACCGCTCGAGTGATAAAAACATCCATCAACTCATTATCAGCGGTAACCCCAACAGATAGTGGTACCGCCAGTGAAATTCTGGGATGCGGGGTAAAGCCTTCTGAGTATTCCAGTGGGATTCTGGCACGCCGCAATGCCCTCACCCATAGACGGATAATATCCAGGTGGGAAATGAATTTCAGTTCTTCAGCACGACGAAATTTAATCCGCAGACGTAGCATATCGCCCCCTGTTGCTAATGCCATCATAGCATCGGTGTTTGAGACTGTCAAAAGGCGGGGCATCTACACTTTGCTCGGTATGCCAGTAGGGATGGCCACCCTCGTCGCCATTCTTTTTCGGATTATTTATTAATTTACACTGTTTTTGTGCAGCCTGGGTTTTTACCGTCGGCTATTGAGCGCGCGTGGCTGATATTCCATCTATTTTGTCAACGAAGCTAACACCTGTACGCCTAAATTACCGCTATGTTATAAGCAAAGCGTATGAATATACTGGGCATTGAGACCTCCTGCGACGAGACTGCCGCCGCCGTGGTGGAAGATGGCGTCAAAATACTTTCCAATGAGATAGCTTCACAGGTTTCAATCCGCCTCCCGACAGCATACGCTGAGCATTATCCCTATCATTCAATCAGCGATGAGCAAGGCTGGGGTCAGCTGGCAAGACTCGGCTGGCATTGCCGTCACCAATGGCCCTGGTCTGGCAGGCTCTCTGCTCATTGGTGTCAACGTTGCTAAAGCCATCAGTCTGGCGCAGAATCTGCCGCTCATTGGTGTCAATCACTTGGAAGGTCACATCTATGCCAATTGGCTCGCCAGCGATAAACTGGAGTTCCCGTTGGTTTGCCTTATTGTTTCCGGAGGGCATAGCGACCTCGTCCTGATGAAAGGACACGGCGACTACACTCTGCTGGGACGCACTCGTGATGATGCCGCCGGGGAAGCCTTTGATAAAGCCGCTCGTTTGCTGGGGTTGGGTTATCCTGGTGGACCAGTGATTGAGAAAGTCGCCGCCTCCGGCACGGCATCCATCCCATTGCCTAAAGCCTGGCTCAAGGGAACTAACGATTTCAGTTTCAGCGGTATCAAAACAGCTCTTTTACGACTGGTCGAAGGAGGCAGAATAATCAATAAAGCGGATGCCGCCGCTAGTTTTCAATCGGCGGTCATTGAAGTTCTGGTTGGCAAGACAATCACTGCCGCCCAGCAATATAATGCTAAGCAAATCCTTCTTGCCGGCGGGGTCGCCGCGAACTTAAAACTACGCCAGACACTGGTTAATAACTCACCATTGCCAGTGTTCATCCCACCCATTATACTGTGCACTGACAATGCTGCTATGATCGCCGCCTGCGGATACTACCGCTTTCAGGCAGGCAAAACCAGCGATTTGTCTCTGGATGTGGTGCCAAATTTGAAGCTGGCGTGATATAAAGGGCACTCCCCCAGACCCGCCTTGCGTACACCATCTTTTATAAAGGCGAAGTGAACCCTGTTGACGTTGTACCGAATTCACCTGAGAGCCTTTTAATCCGAATTGGGCTTTCATATGCCTTTCTTCTGAAAGACGAATATGCAGAGCAACTGGTTGACGCTTTGCGTGATACGGAAATCAATGTGGACAGCCCGGAGGCAGAAGTGAAGGTATACGCAGAATAAAAATAATTAGATTGCCATTGGTTCAATTTTTGTTTGTCCGCGGTTATTAAGAGTATACTACTTAGTTGTGCAAAAGGAGCATTACAATGAACTCTCAAATTTACTGGATTAGTTTCGACACTATGGAGCGTTTCATGGTGGATGTTTTTAAGGGTGTTGGAGTCCCTGCGGAAGATGCCAGAATCTGTGCGGAGGTATTGATCACTTCGGACAAAAGAGGTATAGATTCCCACGGCATCGGTCGTTTAAAGCCCATCTATTATGACCGCATAAAGGAGGGTATCCAGAATCCGGTCACTCATTTCGAAGCCGTCCGCGAAGGGCGTACTACGGCAGTGATAGATGGTCACGATGGTATGGGGCATGTCATTGCTAAGAAAGCTATGGCTATGACCATCGAAAAAGCTAAAAAATACGGCATGGGGATGGTCGCTGTCCGCAATTCCAC
>JAPLHG010000052.1:0-1561 GCA_026389745.1 Chloroflexota bacterium
TGACAAACCTAGAACCATATAAGCGCCGATGACAGAACCGCATGTTTTACCGGTACGCCGCATACCGACTCCAAATCCCATCGCTATCCTGAGAGCCAGATTGCGGTCAAGTCTTAATTCTTCACAAAATACTGATAGCACCGATTGAGCGCAATTCACATGGTGTTCAACCATTAAAGATGCGGCCTTTTCCGACCTGTTCACGATTTACAATTATACAACTGGGTTAAAAGGAAAGGCAAATCAACCTGGCTTTAAGTCCCGACAACACTCCGATTTGTCATTTCCTTGTCACCAGAGGTATTATTAGCAACACAGTTGGGAGTTATGGCAGGGAAGCCCGGGTAAGGTATGATAAAGGAGCTTATTTTTTATACGATTGCGTCGGTTGTGATTGGTCTGATAGCCCAACTTGCCGGGGCGAGTTTAACGGTAATTCTGCTCACGTCTTTGCTAATTCCTCCCATTATGCTACTTATCATCAGGATTATCCGCTATAACTATAGATAGGCAAAGAGGGGGAAAAAATGGAGAAAAGCAAAAACCGACCGGTTCCCGGCAATACGGCACAAGTTGGCAAATTAGTTGATTCAGTCGATTACCGGAAAGGTTCAGTGGTAAGCAAAACACTAATTGATAAAAAGACGGGGACCGTCACCCTGTTTGCTTTTGATGCGGGCCAGGGATTAAGTGAACACGTAGCGCCGTTTGACGCCCTGGCCTCTCTTCTTGACGGCGAGGCTGAGATTACTATCTCCGGCAAACCTTTCCACTTAGGAGAAGGCGAGATGATTATCATGCCCGCAAATAAGCCGCATACCTTAAAGGCAATCAAGAAATTCAAAATGATGCTGGTGATGATAAGGTCCTGACACATAAAAGTGGAGGGATGCGTATCAAGAAGCTTTTATGGTAACGGTAAATACCAGTATGTTTTCTGTAACCTTTGAGTTGAGAGCCTAATATTCAAGACTTCTGGAGCCAGATTTTACAATATTGTAAAAGAGGATTGTAATGATTACAGGTTTTTTGGCTTTTATGGTTTTCATGGCTTTTATCCTCGCCTTATGGGAAATCCAAATTGAGGGTAAGGATGGCTGGGCGGCAAAGTTGCCTTGCTGGCGCATAGAAAAGGGGCGGATGGTTAAGTTAACGGGAGGACGTCCAATAACCGGCTACCACCTCTTGATGACTCTGTTCTTGATTGCCATGGTTCACACGCCGCTCTTCTTTGTCTCGTGGAGTTGGCGGCTGGAAAGTCTGCTGATTGGATTTTACGTTGGAATGGTTTTTATGGAAGACTTCTTATGGTTTGTTTTAAATCCATATTATGGGATTAAGAATTTCCGCAAGGGAAAAATCTGGTGGCACAAGCAATGGTGGGGACCAGTTCCTAGTTTGTACTGGATTCTCCTCATCATCGTCATCGTTCTGATTTATTTTGGAAGAACCGCTATCTAGAAAGGAAGTAGCGGATTCAAACCCTGTAGCCCTTCTACCTTACCACAGTCCCGGTATCAGCACCTTGCGCTGAGGGGGACAATAGGGGATTGTTGCCGAT
>JAPLHG010000052.1:1662-9924 GCA_026389745.1 Chloroflexota bacterium
GCGCATCTGATTCGGAGAATGGCTGAACTCTTTGTCTAATGCAGGCATCTTGTAATCAAAACCCTGCAGAGTGCAACGCTCCAGTGTCTTATTGAGGACTTTCTCAATATCGCGCACCATGGCCGTGTCTTCGCTCGTTACAAAGGTGAACGCTTCGCCGGTTTCGTCAACACGCCCTGTGCGACCGATGCGATGAGTATAGGCATCGATGTTTTCGGGCATATCGTAGTTAATGACATGCGAGATATTGGAAACATCGATACCGCGGGCGGCGATGTCGGTCGCTACCAGAATCTTGACTGACCCGGAGCGGAAGCTATCAAGCGCCTCCTGACGCCTCTGCTGAGACAGGTTGCCCTGCAGTGAGGCAACATTGTAGCCTGATTTCTCCAATTGCTGTGTCAGACGTTCGACACGGTGCTTGGTACGCGCAAAGACCAGCACTGAATCCGTTTTGGTCTGGCGCAAAAGTTCCATCAGTAACGCCGTTTTTAAATGCTGCCGAACAGGATACAATGCGTGGGATACCGATGCGGCCGGCGCAGTACGCCCGATTTGCACTGTGACCGGGTTGTTCAGGATTTCTTTTACCAGACGACGGATATCATCAGGCATAGTCGCCGAGAACAACAGTGTCTGCTTTGGCTGTAAGATGCACTGTAAAATACTCCGAATATCGGGCAGGAAGCCCATATCAAACATCCGGTCAGCCTCATCAATGACCAGGATTTCCAGATGTGATAAATCTAACGTGCCCTGCCAGAGATGGTCGAGCAGGCGTCCGGGACAACCTACGGCGATTTCTACGCCAGTGCGCAATCGCCGAGTCTGCTGGTCTTTATTCACACCACCATAAATGGCGATACTCCGCAGTCCGGTTTTTTGTCCCAATTCCGTGAATGTTTCGCATGTTTGTTCAGCCAGTTCACGCGTGGGCGAAATTACGAGAATGCGAACCTGACCGCGTTTGCCCTGTTGCAGACGATGTAAAATTGGCAAAGCGAAAGCGGCAGTTTTACCGGTGCCGGTCTGTGCCAGGCCAATAAGATCCCGTCCCTGCATAATTGAAGGGATGGATTGAAGTTGAATCGGTGTGGGTGTAACATAACCAAGCGCCCGCACACCAGCCATGACGCTCGGATGAAAATTGAAGATTTCGAAACTCATTAATACTCCTAAAAAAAATATAAAGTGATCGTGTCTAAAAATGCCAGCTGGTTTGATTGATGTTAAAAAGCAATTTGGGAATTCAGTAAGAGGCACAGCCCGGACACTACCTGACTATACCTCTCAGAAAAACCAGTTTTTACCGGCCTACTTTTACGGTGCTGTAGCAATCTCTACAATATACCGCCCTGCCTTCTGTGGGTTCGAACGGCACTTCGGTAACTTTCCCACAACGCGAACAGGTAGCGGGGAACATTTGGCGCTGTGAACGGTAAGTCGAGCTACCATTTTGGTAACCGCTACTTCCCTGACGTTCTTTCCTTGCCTGGCGGCATGAGGGGCAGCGTTTCGGCTCATTATTATAGCCTTTGGATTGAAAAAACTCTTGCTCCTCAGCGTTGAATGTGAACTCAGTTCCACAATCAAAACACTGGATTGACTTGTCTTGAAAACTCATTGGATGACCTCCTCTTAAATTATTGTTAGAGTTCCGGTCATCCAATACTAGTAAATCTGAAGGATTTATGAAAAGCATTAATAACCTAAACTGAAACTGTTTATTATTATACAACATAACGGTGCACTTTGCAAAACCCAAGATTAACATTCTCGGAGAGCTCCTCCCTTAATTCCCCCCCCTATTATCTTTACTTTACCTTTACCTCGCGATGTTATAATGAAAGCAGGTAGCAGGAATATGCGCATCCTTGTTGTCGAAGACGAGAAAGCTCTGGCAGATGCCCTGGGCAACGGGCTTAGCCTGCAGGGGTACTCCGTTGATGTCGTTTATGATGGTGAAGCGGCGCTATGCGCGGTAGAGATCAATAGCTATGACCTCGTGGTTCTGGACCTCAACCTACCAAAAGTTAACGGCACGGAGGTTTGCCGCAAATTGCGGACTTCCGGGTCATCAACTGGGATTCTTATGCTGACTGCCAGTTCAGGCATAGACGACCGCATAAAGGGCCTTGATATGGGTGCTGACGATTATCTGGTGAAACCATTCCATTTTCCTGAGTTGCTGGCTCGAATTCGTGCCATTCTACGTCGGCAGGGTGAAAAACGAAACGTCATTCTCAGAACCGGCAAACTGGTGGTTGACCCCAACACCTTGAAGGCTTTTATCGGCGATTCGGAAGTGGCACTCACGACCAAGGAATTTGGCATCCTCGAGTACCTGATGCGCAACACCGGCAGGGTTATCAGCCAAGAGGAGTTGTTAGAGCACGTCTGGAATGAAGACGCCAACCTGTTCACCCATGCTATCAAGGTCCACATCAACAACATCCGCAAGAAACTTACTGCCGCCGGAGGGGAGGGGCTCATTTCAACTATTAAGAGTAAGGGGTATCTTATTGCGTAGTCTCGCCACCGAATCTGTACGCGAAAGGATGTTGATAGTCGGGAATAAGAAGAGGGACGATTGATATGAAAATACCCGCCTTTATGAAAACAATACGCTTTCGGTTAGCCTTGTGGTACTCAGCATTTCTTATCATTCTCCTGCTGGTGCTGGTTATTGGTATCAATACAGCAGTGGTCAGGTCCAGACCCACAATACAAGTATTTTCTCCGTTCCCGAGCGACAGTCAGTCATGGCAACAAACAATCGAAGACGAAAGAAGCAGAAACATGCAGGACTTTCGTAACTACTCCCTGATCGGCGCCGGAGCGGTTCTCGTCCTAGGGGCAGTCGGCGGCTATTTTCTTTCGGGAATGATGCTAAAACCGGTTGACCGCGTTTCTTCCCTGGCGGCAAGGATTTCTCATGCCAACCTGAAAGAGCGGATCAATTATCAGGGCCCCGATGACGAGGTGAAACGTCTGGCTGACACCTTCGACAATATGCTCCGGCGTCTGGAAAACGCCTTCGAATCTCAGCAGCAATTCATTCAAGACGCTTCACATGAATTGAGAACACCCATCGCCGTAGCCCAGACCAATATCGAAGTCATGGAAATGAACCAAAAAGCAACGGCGGAGGATTACCGACACCTTACAGAGGTAATCAAATTAAGTCTGGAGCGGATGAACAGTGTCAACAACGGACTCTTATTACTTTCGGAAGGCACTCCAGCTAAATCGAGATGGACAAAGGTAGATGTGGCTTCTCTTATCAACGAGGTATCCGCTGAGACTGACGCGGGGGCTAAAGCAGTCGGAATCAATCTGGAATTACAGCCCCCGACATCTGAAATCTCAGTCATGGGTGATGCCATGCTTATCAAGCAGGCAGTTATCAATCTGGTAGACAATGCCATCAAATACAATCGCCCGGGTGGCGCCGTGAAGCTCTCAGCCTATGTTGACGCTACGAGCACTATTATCGAAGTGCAGGACACCGGCATAGGCATAGCTCCGACAGACCTGCCGTACATCTTCGACCGCTTTTATCGGGTGGATAAATCCCGGTCCCGCGACAGGGGCGGCAGCGGACTAGGCTTAGCAATAGTCAAGAAAATCGTGGATGACCACGGAGGCACTGTTTCCGTGGAAAGTACTTTGGACCAGGGTAGCATTTTCCGAATCTCACTCCCAAAGTATCAGCAAACTTAAATTATCGTAATTCGGGTAAAAAGAGAGACAGGAATACTCCTTCTTTTTTGTCATTAAGCCGGCTAGCATTTATTTTTCTGCCTCGGTTACTGCCCTTTACCATCCCTTTACTTACGGTGTGATAGATTGGCAATTAGCTAGTTAATCACAATTCAATTAAGGGATAGCATGAATGAAATGATGAAGCGAGCCTATCGTTATCCTAGAGAGCATCGTAAAGGAGAGTTCGGCCTATGAGACTACTTCGGAGGTCAATACTCAATCTGTTTCGCAGTCCGGTCAGAACCGGTGTGGTGGTGGCAATTCTTGCCGTCAGTCTCGGACTGGCGCTGACTATGTTCGAGGTACACGCCGCCACTGCCAGCCAGTTGGGGTCGATAAGCGGACAAATCGGCACAGAAATCCAGGTTCGACCAGCCGGTTTCTTCGGTTTCGAAGGTGGCGGCGAGCCGCTCCCGCAAGAGGAAATAGATAAACTGGAAACCATTGCTCATGTGGTTTCTGTACAGGAAAGTACCACAGCAAATTATACAGCAAATTATACGGGTGATAGCCTGGTATCGGCGATAGAAGAGGGGACATTGGGGAGATTCGGCGGAGCGATGGTAAATGGGTCTACTTCTGTGCCGGGTAATTCCCAAAACCAGCAGGATATGCGCATGGCTATTCAGGTAATGGGACTTGACCCTGACACCCAGACACCTACGCTGACGGGCGGTGGAACGATAAGTATAGTTGAAGGGCGCTACTTCACTGCCGACGAAATCGATGCAGACGTGATGGTAATCGGCCAATCCTTAGCCGAGAAAAATAGCCTTCAAATCGGCTCTACAGTAGATATAGAGGGTACTTCGGTGGAAATCATCGGCATTTATGACAGCGGGCAGGTGTTCGGCAATAACATGCTTGTAATGCCTATCTCCACCGTACAGCGTTTATTCAGTCTGGATGGTGCAACTTCTGTAACGGTAACGGCGGATGATGTCGACAATGTTGATGCGGTGGTTACCGGCATAAGACAGATATTTGATGAGGAAACAGCCGATGTTACTACTGCCAAAGATATGTACAGCCGAATCAGCGGCTCGGTTTCCAATGCCGGTAGCTCCAGTCAAACAGGAATGATTGTTGCTTTCGTTGTTGCCGGAGTAATCATTCTGTTATCAGTTGTGTTGACAGTACGACAACGGATTAGGGAAATAGGCGTCCTGAAAGCCATCGGCGCCTCCAACTGGCAGATAGGTATCCAATTCGGTCTGGAGACTTTAATCATCAGCCTGGTAGCATCGATTGTCGGTGCCTGTCTCACTTTCCTGCTGGCACAAAATGTAGCCAAACTGTTTGTCAGTGGCTCGGCAGGACAAATGGGAGGCGGATTCGGGGGAGGAGGAATGATGTTCGGTGGCACCATTGCCGGCATCAATGTAGCAGTTTCACCGCAGGTATTTCTAATTGCGCTAGTGACTGCTCTGGTGCTGGCTATCGCTGCCAGTACCATCCCAGTGTGGTATATAGCTCGAGTCAGGCCGGCGGAGGTATTACGTAATGAATAACAGTAGTAACACAACAGCAACGAACAACACCAGCAAATCCATAATAGTGGCGCAGGAACTGGCCAGATTTTATAAATCCAGAGCCACTCTAGTAAGAGCACTCGATGGTGTCAATGTCTGGATACCGAGAGGGAAAATGATAGCCATCAAAGGCTCGAGCGGCAGTGGTAAGACCACTCTGCTAAACATGATAGGCGCTCTGGACAAACCTACCTCCGGAAGCATCATCGTGGACGGAGTGGATGTCTCTAAGATACACGGCGGTAGCGAAGTGAAATATCGTCTCAAGAAAGTAGGCTTTGTTTTTCAATCTTATTGTCTAATTCCTAACATGACTGCCATAGAGAATGTCATATTACCCATGGAATTATTAGGCGCTAAGGGAAAGCAACGTGAAGCAAAGGCGCGAGAACTGCTGGAGCGGGTTGGCATCGATGTTACCCGTCAGGCACGTCGTCCTGCCAAACTCTCGGGTGGCGAACAGCAACGGGTAGCTATCGCACGGGCACTTGCCAATGACCCTCCCATAATCCTGGCAGATGAACCTACCGGCAACCTGGACTCAAAAACCGGCAGGCATATTGTCGAGCTATTACGCAGTCTCAGGCAGGAGGGGAAAACCGTCATCATCGCCACACATAATCCCGATATTGCTGCCAAAGCAGATATAGTGATGGAAATGACGGACGGCAAAATTACAGAGAATTCTTCGTTCAACTAGCAGAGACTTGGGAAACGGAAGTGCTGCGTCACTTATTCGGCCGGTACTTTCTAAGGTTAGATAAATATCGAAAAGGGTCAATTCTATTTTGAGTCAATAATTCTGGTATGATTACCAGAGATGTGGTGGTATCACCTTTAGAAAACATCGACCTTACCCCCGAAAACAGTAGCACCCTGAATTAGAGTCCTCCGCTATAATAAAACGACGAAGGAGGACGTAACATGGTACGCAAGAAGTACACTGAGGGGCAGATTGATCATAGCCATGCTCAGGTAAAGATGGACTCTACCCGCCCCGACGACTAGACATATACGGGATAGAGCCCCGCTGCAAATATTGAAGATGTGATTTCAACCCTCCCCCGTCTCCACCAGAAACACGAAACTCAGAGTCTCTTGGGGTATTAATCCATAATTAGCTATTGAGATCAGATTAGTTCGAAAAACACTTGCAAATTTTAAGCTGTGTCCCATTTTAGCTTCAAATAAGCCATTATTGGTAACAACTAGGCATAGCATTTTAGCCTCAATTATAATATCCCTTGTAAAAAAGCGTTAGCAAGTTGGTTAGCAAGAAATGTGAGAATCTATTGCAGAAAAAATTAAAAAGCGGGGTATTGACAAATTTAGTGTAAATACTGTATTATAAATAACTGAATCACGATGAAAGGCACGCTGTAAGGTTTTGTCCTTATGGGGTGCTTTTTCTTTTGTATTCAAGTTTTGGTTTCAAATTATCCAAGAAATCGATGTATGCTCCAGCCGCATTTCTAAGCAGTATTGAACTACCAGCCAAGCAGGGAGCTAAGACACGATCTAATTTGCCTATTTTTAATAGGTGCTTTACTAGGCATCCGAAATCACCATCACTGGTGACAATCACAGCCTTGTCATAATTATTCAGGTCAATCATGGCTTGTAACACCAATTCTGCGTCACAATTGCCTTTTATTCTCCCATCCGGCAAACGGAGTGTTGGTTTGAATACAAGTAAATACCCATAAGATTGAAGCGCAGTGTAGAGATCATTCTGATTAGTAACGTACCCTAAGAAATAATACGCTCGCGTAACGTGGTATTTGTCCTTAAGATATACCCGGAATCTACTAAAATCAAGTTTCCATCCTAAGTTCAGCACGGTCAAATGTAGATTAGTTCCGTCAATAAATGCGTAATTTGACGGCGTCTTAATCACTTGAGTACATTGTTGAGTAAGCACCATTGCACCAGATTATACCATGTTTTTGGGCGGTAGTTTGTTTGGTAAAAAAGGGGGGTGTCAAAAACCACGCCTGCTCAGGGTAGTTTTTAGGGGTAGTAAAAAGGTTACCATTTTCGTTACCATTTTCACTATGTGTTTTTATGTCTTGTATTTAATTCAGTGGCTCTAGTGTTTGCCTCAATATCTATAAACACTTTGATTGTTTCTGCATAAGCTAAAATAATTATAAAAGCAACTACTGAAAAGAATACCCCAACAATCATAAATAATATAGGTCCTAATGTTTCAGCGATTGAGAATAGTTTACTGCCATTATATACCAGGATAGCCCCCAATATTGAGGCTATTATTCCGCCTATGCCCACAATAAAGGCGAGTATCTGAAGAGTATTTACAATAATGCGTAACGCATAATATTTTGTCTGTATTTTCACTTGTCCGGAAGTGTCGAAGACTATTTCAACTTTGTTTTGAGGGGCAATTATTGAATTACAACTAGCACAGCGGTATATTGTGTCAGGAACCAATTCGCCTTCTAGAGAGTTCTTGGTACCGCATCGTGGACATTTAATAATCACGCCACATACTCCTTTCCCTAAAATTAGCCCCATTATATCACCTACTTTGCAAAACGTGTATTCACCAATTGAAAAATAGACTAGGCATGTTTTCAAGGTAAGCGCGGAAAGGACTAAAATCGTTCCTTTATTTGACAAGCGGTCTACCAAACCGCTGTTCACTTTAGCTTCAGAAGCAGAGGGGGAAGACCGGATTCAGACAAAAAAGAAAAAGCCTCCCTGACGTAGGGAAACTTCAATCATTACGTCAGCTACCAAAACCCTTAATGCGTAGGAAATTCCACCCCGACTTTGCCATTTATTTGGCAGCCGTATGGGGGAGCATAGACTGGAAATAACATGAGTATTTGAGATCAGCACAAATAAATACCCTCTCGAGTACTGCTTAGAGGGACGCAGGGATGAGAAACAAGAGCATCAGGGCCGTTGTAGAAGCCCTTAGGCCATTGGTGTACAATAACAG
>JAPLHG010000052.1:9968-11107 GCA_026389745.1 Chloroflexota bacterium
GTCAGCCACATCGACATCGTATCTCACTGATGATCTTGGAAGAGGTTAATCTGTTTGGTGGTTTCATTAGAGGGGAATCTAGGCACACTGGATGTGGTAAAGGTGGGAGCCAATTATGCACTTAACGAAAATCATGAAAGAGAACCTCTTCATTCAGTTTACAGTGGCAAGCTTTGTTGTTTTGGCTGTAGTCGCAGCAGCCCTAACCTTATCTCTGTCAAATACGGTTAGGGTGAACGCCATTAGGGCGGCTACTGATGAGACTGTCGCCGAGAATAGAGCTCCTATTCTGGCTCATATCACGGCTGCTGATCTTGCCACTCCTATGACTGGAGAGCGGTACACCCAGTTTAATAAGTTCGTACAGGAGTCTATAGTATCCGACCTCACGGCGCAGGTGAAACTCTGGGGCGCAGATAGCACGGTAATTTACAGCACTGATCAGGGCTTGGTGGGAGCCAGATTTGCAGACGACGAGAACGTGGCCAAAGCACTGCGCGGCGAGACCACCGCAGAAATCCCATCGTCTGCCAAACTTGCCAAGGAAGGTGAAACTCCAGAAGCCCTCATCGAAGTCTATACGCCAATTGTTTTCTCGGGTAATAGCGAACCCCAGGGTGTCATTGAGATCTACACATACTACAAGCCGACGGCAGACCTGATTAGTGAGCTTCGTAGGCAACTCTTTGTGATTATCGGCATCGGGTTTGTGGTTTTGTATGGCGCGTTGGTCAGTGGCGTGTGGAGAGGCTGGCGGACACTTGTGAGACAGCGGAGGGAACGAGAGCAGGCAGAGGAATTGTTCAGGACTATGTCCGATAGCTCCCCCGTCGGGATCTTTATTGTCGCTGATGGCAAATTTCAGTTTGTCAATCCTCAGTTTGAGAAATATACGGGGTATAGCAGAGACCAATTATTGGGCACGGGCCTGTTAGCAATCGTCCTTCCCGAAGATAGGGATTTGGTCAGGGAAAACGCAGTGAAGATGCTAAAGGAACAGCGCTCTGCCACGTACGAGTACAGGCTGGTCAATGCTCTCGGGGAGACCAAATGGGCAATGGAAACACTCGTATCAATTGATTATCAGGGAAAGCAAGCAACCCTAGGAAACTGCGTCGATATCACGGAGCGCAAGCGGA
>JAPLHG010000061.1 GCA_026389745.1 Chloroflexota bacterium
CGAAAAGGGATTCACTCTTCTTGAGGTGATAGTAGCCATGTTGATTCTGGCTCTAATCGTCGTCGGCGTGTTCAGTACTATCTCTAACGTCACCCGAAGCACGAGTAGTGTTAATGTGGCACAGAGTTCAGGAAACCTGGCAGCAAGCCTGATGGAAATTGTTAAGCGTCAGCCTTATGCTCCTTCATATGATAAAGAAGAAGCCGTATACCAAAATCTTATCACCCAATTTCCCGGCTATGATGCCGACATTAAAGCTGACCCTATAGCCTCAAGGGATAGCCTTATCCAAAAGATAACAGTGACCATTACTTATAATGGCAAAACAATAACAACGCTAGAGGACTATAAGACAGAGAGATGAGGTCCCATAAATTAAGGGCTGTAAGCAAAGACCAGAGGGGTTTTACCCTGCTGGAGCTAGTGGTGGGTATCCTCATGGCCGCTATTATCGGCAGTGCGGCGCTTGCCACCCTGTTTCAGGTGATAGCGTGGAATAGTAAAACTAACACCTCTCTGGCTGCTACCACAGAAATAGAGTCAGCCGTGGGTTGGATTAGCCGTGACGTCCAGGAAGCACAAAAAGTCTCCGGTACTGATGCGGATTATTTTCTTAGATTGGAGAGTGTTGACTGGGAGAGCGGAGCATCGAATAATATTTACTATAAGATCGTAGGTGACGAACTCCGGCGTTCTGAAGACAGCACTTTTCTTGTTTTTCTTGTGGTGGCTCGGCACATTGTCTCGGACCCGGCAGACCCGAACCACACTTTCTGCTCTGAACTTATGGACCAAATTACGGGCAATGATACCGGCTTACTTAAGCTCACCGTAAAAGTCACTGTGGGCGGTTTTAGACCCACCACGGTGACGAGGCAAGCCAATGTTTTCCACAGAACAAATTTTTAGTAAGCGTAGTACGAGGATAATAAGATGTTAAAAATGTCACGAACCAAAAGGAGAGGAGGAGAGAAAGGGGTTGCCTTCATTGTAGTCTTACTGATACTGCTCTTTTTCAGCCTCGTCATCCCGGTCACCATGAGCTTTCTGTCCAGCAAGACAAGTGGCAGTCAAAAATCCACAGAAGATACAGGGCAGCTATACGCCTCCGATTCTGGCATAGAAGACGCACTATGGCAGATAAAGTACGACCACCTGGATACTTTGTTTTCCAGCCCCACTTATACCACCCCTTATGCCCCCTATGACTACAACACCAACACCTGGACTTACAATCTGTCCCAGCAAGTGAATAGTGAAGATGTGGCAGTTAAAATAAAGAATTCATGGATACCGAAGGATATAGACGCACCTTCTCCCACTGAGGCAAATATTATGATCAGTGGGTCGGATGCAGCCCATCCGCCGCGGCTCATAGTGACCGGCACCGCCCTCCCCCCTACCGGCACACCGCTAGTATACACATACCAAATCAAGATAACCTACTACCCCCAGACCGGAGAGAATCTGAAGGTAGAGCAGTTAGGAATATGGCTGCTGCGGGCAGAAGATACAATACTTTCTGGAGCGGGAAAAGAAAGTGCATCTCTCCGTCCCGAAAATCTATGAGATTCTGGCCGAGAAGTATGTTATCCGTTCCAAGTGGAAGAAGAATAAACAAAGGGGGCCGGTACCGACAGCCATTGAGCCACGACAAGTAATACAGATGGACACCATCGACTTTGGGGAACTCTTTGCCTTCACCGCGATTGATATCTTCAGTAAGGAGGTTGATATTCTATTGGCGCCAGCGCTGACGGCAGAATATGGCTCTAAGTTCCTCTTTCAGAGTATGATGAGAAGATTTGGCGGTCATGTGAATCTACTTCAGACCGATGGCGGTCCTGAATTCAAGGCAGATTTTAAGAGTAAGGTGCAGTCATTCTGCAACCGCCATCGCATCGCCAGACCTTACCGCAAGAACGAACAGTCTTACATCGAGAGCTTCAA
>JAPLHG010000040.1 GCA_026389745.1 Chloroflexota bacterium
ATATCTGCCGAAGCGTTCGATTAAACCCCGGCTAGTCGGTCTAACTGTATGAATGGACTGTGCCAGGAGAATGACAATAATAATGATGGCTAATACTATGCCAATAGTAGTTCCTGACATATGATTAACTCCCTCCTCTATACCAATTATTTATAATTTGAATCATTTATGATAATTTCAGCTGTTTTCTCGATATTCTGAGACTTTTATACTGTATTCCCTATGCTACTCGTCTATCAAGGAATTATCAAGTAACATTTCATCGTTTCGTGAATGATTTTAAATCGATGACACCTTGTATTCATGACGTCTGTTTCAACCCGCTTTGGTAGCTTTTCTGGAGTTATGATACTATCAAAGTACTAAAAAGGGGAAGAGATAGGCGTGTCTACTGAAAACAAACCAGATGTAAATCAACTACTTGACTCGCTTTCTCCCGCGGTGCCGGATAGTCTGGCGGACGTTGTTGCGGCGAAGCTAAAAGACGGAAAAACCCTGAGCTTGCGTCCCAAGCAAGACGTCGCCGGTTCGAAATTGATGGTAAAGTACGGAAACATCTATTGATGAAACGCTGTTGTATGCTATTCTATACCAATCCCCCGGGAGAAAAATATGGAAATAGGCGAGCTTTACAACAAAGTCAACGATCCCCAGGTCGCACAGCTCCTCGATAACATTCTGGATGCCGTGCTGGCTCTCAAGGCCCGCCTTGCGGATTCGAACACAGATTCGAATTCCGTTGGGGGCGCCATTTAAAACCATCGCTCCTGATATCATCGGGAAAATCTAAAACTCAGCCTTAAGCTTCCGATATGTCTCTCTTACCGCCTCTGGAATGACCCGTGTGCAACCAATTACCGGCATAAAATTGGTATCGCCATGCCAGCGCGGCACAATATGAGAGTGGACATGGTCGGCAATGCCAGCGCCAGCAACACTACCCATATTAATCCCCAGATTAAAACCGGCCGGCTTGAAAGTCTGTTTCAGAACCTCGATACATTGAGTCATGATATCGGCATGCTCGTGGAGTTCCCTCTTGGGTAATTCTTCCAGACCCGCCACATGACGGTAAGGAGCTACCATCAGATGGCCGGGATTGTAGGGGAAATTGTTCATCATAACAAAATTCCACTTCCCGCGATAAAGTATGTGATTGAGCTCATCTTTATCTTCCTTTGGTTTATCACAAAGAATACAACCTTCCGGCTTGGCCACACGGATGTACTCCATACGCCATGGTGCCCAGAGATATTCCATTTTATTCTCCGATTAATTAATAATTATCGTAAATATTTTAATCGGCTTCTGCCGACAAGTCAAAAACGCGCTCTCGTTCACATTATCAATGACCCATTTGGAGAATCATTCTATTCAGGGAGATAGCTTGTTTGAGATTGTAAGTGCCCTCCCTACAAGAACATACGCATAATTACCCTATCCAGCCGAACACAAAGACATTGTAAAATAGAGAGCCATACCTTATAGTAGAATCAACGTGAGAGAGAACGGGCAATCGAGCGAAACCATCACCTTTCTGGGCACCGGCGGTGCCCGCTTTATGGTAATCAGCCAGTTACTCGCCTCAGGGGGCATCTGGTTCAGCTTGAACGGCACGGAAATACTGATGGACCCCGGACCCGGATGCATTGTACAAGTAACCAAACGCAAGTTGAATCCCGAAAAACTCAGCGCCATCATTGTTTCCCACCGCCATCTCGACCACACAGCGGACGTCAACGTGATGACGGAGGCAATGACACAGGGTGGATTTAAGAAACACGGTCGCCTCTTCGCTCCGAGCGATGCAATAGATACGGAGCCAATCATTTTCAACTACCTCAGGGAAAATCTCGAGGGAGTGGAAATACTGGAGGCAGGCAAAACCTATGCAATCGGTAATGTCTCCTTCACCACACCAGTCCGCCACATTCACCGAGTTGAAAACTACGGCATGGTTTTTAAGACCCAGAGGCACACCATTGCCTACATCACTGACACGTGCTATTTCGAGGAACTTGCCGGCTATTACCACGGCGATTTACTGATAATGAACGTGACTTTTCTGGAGCCGCGTGTTTTTACTCCGGAACATCCGGGTATGACCATCGACCATCTCGCGGTGCCTGACGCCGAACGTCTGATCAAGGAAATAAAGCCCAAAACTGCCATCCTTACCCATTTCGGAATGAATGTTTGGCGCGCAAAACCCTGGCTAATCGCCGAACAGCTAACACAGAAAACAGGCGTCAGGGTCATTGCCGCCAGAGACGGTATGAAATTCGATTTGTCAGAACTGGACAAATCCGAGGAGATGAATTGACCGACCTCGATAGAATCCTCCATAAAGTCCAAAAACCCGCCCGTTATACGGGTGGGGAATGGAATAGTGTTATCAAGGACTGGGACAGCACGCCGATAAAAGTCGCCCTTTCCTACCCGGACGTCTATGAGATAGGTATGTCCAATATGGCAATACCCATCCTTTACAACCTGCTCAATAACCAACCGGATGTTCTCGCCGAAAGGGTTTTCACTCCCTGGGTGGATATGGCTAATGAACTCAAAAATGCCGGCATTCTCCTGTTCAGTCTCGAAACACGACATCCGTTAAAAGAGTTCGGAATCATCGGTTTCTCGCTGGGTTACGAAATGACCTACCCCAATGTGCTGGAGATGCTCGCCCTCTCACAAATACCTCTTCTAGTCTCAGAGCGAAACGAATCTCACCCGCTGGTCATTGCCGGCGGCACCTGCGTTCTCAATCCAGAGCCGATGGCAGATTTCTTCGACCTTCTTGTTATCGGGGACGGGGAAGAAGTGGTACTGGAACTATTGGAAGTATTCCGCTCGGCGAAGACGGATGGCCTGTCCCGTGAGCAACTCCTGCGAAAAACGGCGACCATCTCAGGTGTTTATGTCCCCAGTTTGTATAAGGTGGAACACCATCCTGACGGACGGCTCAAAAGTTTTACGCCAACCGTGCCCGAAGCAAAGCCAGCCATTCAGAGAAGAGTCGTCAAGCGATTACCGCCGCCGGTGACGAAACCCGTCGTGCCCTATATTGAAATCGTGCACGACCGCGGGGCAATAGAAATCCAGCGCGGGTGCACCCGGGGGTGCCGGTTCTGTCAGGCGGGTATCATTTACCGGCCGATACGGGAACGTCCCCAGGAAGAAATAGAAGAGGCAGTCGAAGAAATTCTCAATAACTGTGGCTACGATGAAGTAGCGCTGGTTTCGTTAAGCACAGGGGACTACCCTGATATTGACCGGTTGATCGCCAGCCTGTCCCAGCGCTTTGACAATCTGGCCTTGTCCCTGCCCAGCCTAAACATCAGCAGTTTCTCACTGGAACTGATGGAAGCCCTGGCACCACGCAAGAAGATGGGCCTGACCTTCGCTCCGGAAGCCGGCAGCGAAAGAATGCGGCGGGTCATCAATAAAAACCTTACCGAGCAGGAGATTCTGGAAACATTTGCCGAAGTTTTTGAAAAAGGCTGGCTGAGCATCAAACTGTACTTTATGGTGGGGTTACCTACCGAAACCAAAGAGGACATTGAGGCAATCGTGCAATTGGTGGATAAAATCCGCTCTCTGGGCAAAAGGAACACCGGCAAAACGCCGCAAATCAGAGTCAATGCCTCTACTTTTGTGCCTAAACCCCACACGCCTTTCCAATGGTTAGCACAGAACAGCAAAGAGGAACTTGCCGTCAAACGCGATATTCTGATTTCAGGATTACAGCGTAAAGGCACCAGATTATCATGGGGAAACCCCGAGGTTAGTCTGCTGGAAGCGGCATTATCACGCGGCGACCGCCGTTTAGGCAAGGTCATTCTTTCTGCCTGGCAGATGGGCGCCGTCTTCGATGCCTGGGAGGAGCATTTCAAATACGAAATCTGGCAAAAAGCCTTTGAAGACGCCGGACTGGACATCAAGTTTTACGCACGGAGAGAACGCTCTCTGGATGAACTACTGCCGTGGTCGCATATTGATGTGGGTGCCAGCCCGGAGTTTCTCAAAGCTGAATACGGAAAAGCCCTGAAAGCCGATGTCACCCCTGACTGTCGTGACGGCGCCTGTAATGCCTGCGGACTAGAACGGTGGGAGACGGGGTGCCCCTAGGACTCTTAACGGTGGGTGGTGACAGACTTGCTTCTGCCCCGCGCTACCCTCGTCGTTCCTGGGTAAACAGGAATCCACAAGACAGGAGCCCAATCAATTTGGCCGGAGTAAGCTCGGCGGCAGGAATTCCACCTCTCCCAGCCGCTACGAACGATTTTACGAACACCGGGGGATTTGGCATTGATACCAATCATCCCCTCTGTAATTCATCAAGGTTGAGGGGAGGCGTGGTAATTTCGGATTATCATACCACCAAATTTTAGCTAATTAGCTTCCATATGAGCCACGGCAACCACGTGGTCGCCTTCATCCAACCGCATCAACCACACGCCCTGGGTGCTTCTGCCCAGAATGCTGATTTCTTTCACACGTGTGCGGGTAACCTGACCGTTAGCCGAGACGAACATCACCTGTTGCGACGGGGAGACGATCCTGGCACCTGCCAGTTCGCCGGTCTTCTCCACCAGTTTGATTGTTTTGACACCGCTGCCGGCGCGGTGTTGCTTAGGGTAGCTGTCAATCGGGGTAATCTTGCCGTGGCCCTCGGTGGTCACTACCAGCACATAAGAACCGGGGGTAGCAATGCCCATCCCTACTACTTTATCGCCATCATTCAGACGGATACCTCTTACCCCACCGCTTGTGCGTTGACTGGTTCTGATGCTTTCGACAGAGAAGCGGATTGACTGCCCCTTCTGGGTCACCAGGACAACATCGTCCTCCTCGGTGGCGATGCGCGCCGATGTCAGTTCGTCATCTTTCTCGACATCCATACCAATCAGTCCACTACTGCGTACGGCGGTGAAATTATCCAGCGAGGTCTTCTTGATTTCTCCGCCACGGGTAACCATCAGCAAGTATAAGTTCGGGTCAAAATTGGAAATAACCACCATATCCGCCACTTTTTCTTCCGGCGGAATGGAGAAGAGATTAACCACTGCCAGCCCCTTAGCGACGCGTGAGACATCCGGCGGGACTTCGTAGCATTTCAGGCTGAAGACCCTACCCCGCGTGGTGCACAGGAGCAGGTAATCATGTGTATCGGCGATGGCCAGAAGCCGCACCGCGTCTTCTTCCCTGGTGACCATACCGATGATACCCTTGCCGCCGCGGTGCTGTGCCTTGTAAACCTGAGCGGGCACCCTCTTGATGAAGCCTCGATTGCTGAGAATTACCGCCATTTCCTGATGGGGAATAAGGTCTTCCTCACGGAACTCAATTATCCCTTCTTTGTTAATCTCAGTGCGGCGCTCATCCCCGAATTTCTCCTTCAGTTCATTCGTTTCCTGCTTAATCAAAGCGAGGACACGGGTGGGATTCGCCAGCAGGTCTTCCAGGTAGGAGATTGTTTTCAAGACCTCCACCAATTCATCGAGGATTTTCTTCCGCTCCAGACCTGCCAGACGGCGCAACGGCATTTCCAAGATGGCGTCTGCCTGGAGACGGCTCAGGCTGAAATTGCCCATCAGATTTTGGCGGGCAAGATCCGTAGTCTCGGACTTACGGATGATAGCGATCACCTTATCGATGTTGTCCAGCGCAATCCTCAGCCCCTCCAAAATATGGGCACGAGCCTTAGCGCCTTTCAAATCAAAACGGGAACGGCGATTGATGACCTCACGGCGGAAGTCAATATAATGTTGCAGTGCTTCCCTGATGCTGATCACACGAGGTTGCCCATCCACCAGAACCAGCATATTGGCGGCAAAGGTAGTCTGCATTGCCGTGTATTTATACAGGTTGTTCAACACCAGTTCCGGCTGGACTTCTCTCTTTAATTCAATGACAATCCGCATACCCTGACGGTCGGATTCGTCACGTAAATCCCCGATGCCGGTAATTTTCTTATCGCTCACCAGTTCGGCAATCTTCTCAATCAGCGCCGCCTTGTTCACCTGATACGGCAGTTCATTGACGATAATCTGTCGGCGGGTGCCGTCATGCATATCGCTGATGTATGCCTTAGCGCGGACAATCATTCTGCCCCGGCCGGTAGCATAGGCGCTCTGAATGCCCTCTTCACCTAAAATTACTCCGCCGGTGGGGAAATCCGGTCCCTTGATAATCTGTGTAAGGTCTTCGATGGTAGCATTGGGATTGTCGATCAAGTAATCAATGCCGTCACATACCTCAGTGAGATTATGAGGCGGAATATTTGTTGCCATGCCTACGGCGATACCAGAGCTACCATTGACCAGCAGGTTGGGTGAACGGGCCGGCAAAACCTTCGGCTCTTTAAGGCTGTCGTCGAAATTAGGCATAAAGTCGACGGTGTCTTTATCGATATCCGCCAGCATCTGCTCGGCAATCTCGGTCAGACGGGCTTCCGTATAACGCATGGCGGCCGGTGGGTCATCATCAACGCTCCCGAAGTTGCCCTGTCCATCCACCAGCATGTATCTCATCGAGAAGTCTTGAGCCATGCGTACCATCGCATCATAGACAGGAGCATCACCGTGAGGATGGAATTTACCTAAAACTTCGCCAACAATACGCACACTCTTTTTGTGCGGGCTGTTATGGACCAGCCCCATCTCCGACATCGCATAAAGTATGCGCCGGTGAACCGGCTTTAAGCCATCCCGAATATCGGGTAAAGCGCGGGCTACGATGACACTCATAGCATAGTCAAGGTAGGAACTCCTCATTTCCTCTTCGATGCTGACTACCTTAATCCTTTCAGTTACCATTGATCTTAAGACTCCGAATCTTCCTCAAAATCATCTTCAATCGGTTCCTCAACCAAAACCTCAGATTCTTCACCACCGACCACCGTATAGCCGGGTTCCCCGAGCAGGGCTTCTTCCTGCTCCAGCTCGCGCCTGATGACACGGTCAGTAATATTGGACCGGACGCCTTCAACCCCTCTCGCGGGGAAGGAAAACTGCCCTGCCTGACCGGGATCCTGATACACCTCCCGGACAATAACGGTGACGGACTTCTCTGTCGAACTAACAATCGCCCCGGTATACCGATTACCGCCACGCATCAGTCTGATAAGACGCTGGCTATGCCGCAGCTCCACCTGCCCGAGATATTCTCCCCGACTGCTCTCAACCAGCAGGTTATTTCCCTCAATCTTCAGAAGGACGCTACCTCCAGCCACTACCCTGGCAAGAACCGTTGGCGGCGCCAGATTACTCAATTGCACCACTCCGGCCTTACCGATTTCCTCGATGAATTGCTGGGGTTCCAGCTTATGCGTATCTACTGCCACCACGGCTTTAGTTTTTCTCACAGGCTTCTTGAGATGTGAAAGCCGTTGCAGATTCTTCTGAGCAATAGCATTATACAGGTCAATCCCGAGTGTCTTACGATAGGCGGCTTCTGCCTCGGCATATTCGCCCAGTTCCATATGAGCCCTGCCCAAGCGGTTATAAGCCTCAACATCGGCGGGGAATGTCTCTATCAGGCTTTTATTGATCGTAATCGCCTCTCGCCACTGTCCCTGCATCGCCAGAGTTATGGCTTCTTTACTGGACTGCCGCCTCAGCCTGGACTGCTCTTCTTCTTGGTAGGTCATCCTATCTCACCTCAAGATAGCAAAGTTAATAACGTACTTTAGGGAAAAACTTTTG
>JAPLHG010000109.1:0-1280 GCA_026389745.1 Chloroflexota bacterium
CGAGAAGTACGGCAAAGTGCCGAACATTGTTTTCCCGAGCGGTGCGATGGTGAAGGACGGCACTCTCTATATTTATTATGGAGCGGCAGATACCACCTGCGCCGTTGCCACCTGTAAACTGGGCACTCTTCTAGAAGATATGCTGGAGGCTAAGATTAAACAGGTGAGACTCCAGCGTTTCCCCGGCAATCCTGTTATCAAACCCGACCCGAAGCTTGCCTGGCAGGCAAGGGCAGTTTTTAACCCCGCCGTCCTTTACGAATACGGCCGGGTTCACCTCGCTTACCGGGCGATGTCCGAAGATAATACCTCGGTGATCGGGTTTGCCTCCAGTGCCGATGGCTTTAAGTTTGAAGAGCAACTCTCCGCGCCGGTCAATGTGCCCCGCGAGATTTTTGAGGCGAAGCTGGTACCGGGCGGCAATTCCGGCTGTGAAGACCCCAGGCTGACCAGAATCGATGATAAGATTTCTATGCTGTACACCGCCTTTAACGGCAGGAGTGACCCGAGGGTGGCGTTGACCTATATCTCATTAGATGATTTCATAGCCAGAAACTGGAACTGGTCGCGGCCCGTTTTGATTTCACCGCCTAATTTGTCGGACAAAGACGCCGCTATTTTCCCCAAGAAAATCAGCGGCAAATATGCTATCCTGCATCGTTTAGGCACGAGTATCTGGCTGGACCTGGTGGATGATTTGAAATTCGAGGGGAGTAGGTGGCTCAAGGGAAATATTATTATGAGTCCGCAAGACGAACTGCCGGACACAGATAAACTCGGCATCTCCGGACTGCCGATTGAGACTAAATACGGCTGGCTCCTGCTTTATCACGCTGTTTCCAGAAAAACCCAACCGATGACCTATTATGTTGCGGCCGCTTTGCTCGATTTGAAGGATCCGTCTAAAGTCATTGCCCGCCGGAAGGTGCCCATCCTTGAACCGGAAACTCCTTATGAATTATTTGGGCAGGTAAATAATGTGGTTTTTCCGTGTGGCGCGGCAATCATCGGTGAAGACCTGTTTGTCTATTACGGCGGCGCCGATAGTGTCATTGGCGTCGCGACGATGAAAGTAGAGGACCTGCTCAATAGCCTGCTTACTTGGGGAGAAATTGGAGACGATGTGATAAAACTGGGGAAATTTAAATGGGGCACCTTCAACTTCACTCGTATACGAAAACTAGTTTCACCTGATACACGTCTAGGCTCGAACCTTCTCGGAGGCTAAATCAGCCGTGATGGGGTTGACCCTGCCTGTCTCTAGCAAGAAGGTATTGCAC
>JAPLHG010000109.1:1337-3595 GCA_026389745.1 Chloroflexota bacterium
ACCGAGTATAAAAAGAAGTCATTACATATCAAGGAAGGTGGGAAAATGACTATTGATGCTTTGGCTGTAGCCTCGCCGGAATTTGAACCAGAGGTTATAAAAGGGGAAGAGGTTACCCTGGAGGAGGTGACGACCGAAGAGCCTGAACTCGAAGAGCGGACACTTGAGGCTGCCAAGGCTGAAAATCAGGAGGTCTGGGACGACCCCGTACATCTTTATCTCCACGAAATTGGACGGGTTCCACTTCTCACTGCCAGTGTTGAGAAGACAATTGCGCGTAAAATTGGGATCGGCAAGCGGGTGACTGTGGTCAAGCAGGGATTGGAGAAAAATGGAAGGTGCGCTACTGCCAGCGAGACATATCTTGAGATCATTCGAGGACTGGGGCAATCCTGGGAGATCATACTTAAGCTTAAGGAGAATGTTGGTCTAGATGAGAATACCAAGTTCCGTCAGACAATAACCGACGAGAAATTCCGCGGTGCGATCGATGGCGTGATTGACCAGACAACGGTTCTGGCTATTTCCGAAAAATTGGGGTTGACGGCACCGCAACCGGTGGAGCAGAGGCTGATTGCCCTTTCGGTGAACAGTGCACTTCTGTCGGAAAAGGTGCTGACCGCCATCGGCAGTACAGCATCACTGGTAAGCATCCCTCTACTAGTAGACGATCCTGAATTCATCCAGAAATTAGAGGCGCGAGAGGCTGACCTGTGCGAGTCCCTTGATAAGGTAACGAAAGAGGCGGGGATTGCCAAAGACCATCTTACAGAGGCGAACCTAAGACTTGTGGTAAGCGTTGCCAAGAAGCATGTGGGACATGGGATGTCATTGCTTGATTTGATTCAGAAAGGTAGTATCGGCTTGATGCGGGCGGTGGAAAAATTCAATCCGCATAAGGGTTTTAAGTTCAGTACCTATGCTACTTGGTGGATACGGCAGGCGATTACCCGCTCTATCGCTGACCTAGCGCGTACCATCCGCGTACCCGTGCACATGATTGAAACTATTAATAAATTATTAAAAATAAGCCGTAAACTAGCATAGGAGTGTGGTCGCGACCCCACTGCCAAGGAAATCGGGCTGGAAATGGGGATATCGCCAAAAAAGGTGTGTGAGGCCATCAAGGTAGCCCAGTTACCCATCTCGCTGGAATTGCCAAGGGGCGAAGAGGCTGACGGTCAGTTGGGTGATATGATTGAGGATCGTAATGCCATACAACCGATTGATAATACTACCAAGCAGTTGCTCAAAGAGCAGATTGAGGAGGTTCTTTCCAGCCTGACACCTAGAGAGCAGAAAGTGTTACAACTCAGGTTTGGGCTGGAGGATGGTAGAAGCCGGACACTGGAGGAGGTAGGTTTGGTGTTCAATGTTACCCGTGAACGCATCCGGCAGATTGAAGCCAAGGCACTTCGCAAGATGCGTCACACGAGCCGTAGTCGTAAACTCAGGGATTATTTGGAGTACTAGGTTAAAACGGGTATGTGCGGTAAAAAGAAACCCTTGAAATGTCACTTATAGTTCCATACACATCTTTGCCTGAGGCAGAGCTTCTGACCAGGCTTGTTCAATGAGTTTACCACGGGATTCACATATACCATACTTTCCCGCTGCTATATTAAATAAGGCATTCTCAGTATCCGTCAATCGCCGTGACCGTATCATGACCCTCTTTACGCACATTATATTGGGAGCACCTTCAGCAAGTCTTGATGGCTGAACGGCTTGGTAATATAGTCATCTGCACCCAACTTGCAGCCAACTCTTTGTTGAGTTGGAAACCCAAAGCGGTGAGCATAACCACCGGGATTTTTTCAGTTCCGGGTCGTTCTTAATCGCAGAACAAGCGGCATATCACATTGCCAATCATCGAGGATGCGCTTCAGCATCGGGCTTTGCTTTATGACAGGGCGGGAGAGCAACACTATGATTTGATTTCAGCACTGCTGGCTGGCGCGCATATTATCACTATCCCTCCTGAGTTTATCGGGAAGATAGCAGACCATAAATATACCAGAGAAACAGTAAGGCAATTCATTAACGATGCTCAAAAAGCTCTAACGATGATGGAACAGGCAAAGTAAAGCAGTAGCCTTATTGAGAACTTAAAACTGAAATACACCGCTTCAGTTTAGTAAAAGGGGTCAGGGAGCGGACAATGAATACGGCTAGCAGCAATAAAAAAGAGTTCCCGACCAAAGGTCGGGAACTCTTTTGTTCTGATTTGATGAGGAAAAGGTTTAGTACATCCCTTC
>JAPLHG010000110.1 GCA_026389745.1 Chloroflexota bacterium
ACTGGCCCTAAACGCAGTGGGAAAGCCTACCGGTCCAGACGAGTTTGAATTGCTGAGAAAAGATGGCAGTCGTATATGTGTTGAGATAAATACTAATCCTATCAGGCAAGAAGGGAAGGTACGAGTCATCGGCTTTGTCCGCGACATCACCGAGCGCAAGCGGACCGAGGAAAAGATAAGGCAAGCTGCTGAGGAATGGAGGACGACTTTCGACTCAATTACCGATTTAGTTTCCATCGTCAGCAAAGATTTCAAGCTTATCAGGGTGAACAAGGCTTTTGCCGATGCCCTTAAGATGAAACCGGAAGAACTTATCGGCAAAGCATGCTACCAGGTGATTCATGGAACAAATGCACCCATACCAAATTGCCCTTATACAAAAACATTAAAGACAAAAAAACCAGCTAGGGAGGAATTCTTTGAACCTCACCTGGGTATTCATCTTGAAGAGGCTACGTCGCCCATATTCGATGACAAAGGTGAGGTTGTGGCTTCTGTCCATATCGCTAGAGATATCACGGAGCGCAAGGGAATGGAGGAGCAGCTGATAGTCAATGACCGTCTGGTTTCAATCGGGCAGCTGGCGTCGGGGATTGCCCATGAGCTTAACAATCCGCTGACCAGTGTTATTGGTTTCTCCGAGCTACTACTGGAAAAAGACCTTGCCGGGGATGTCAAGGAAGACCTGGCAATTATCAACAAAGAAGCCAAGCGTACTGCCAGTGTAGTAAAGGGGCTCCTCACCTTTGCCCGAAAACAAGGAACCGAGAAGGCGCTGGTGGATATTAACAGCATCATTCAAGGGGTGCTGCAGCTGCGCTCCTACGAGCAAAGAGTAAGCAGCATCGAGATCAGTACGCGATTTGCCCCCGATCTGCCTCAGATTATTGGTAACAGTGGTCAACTGCAGCAGGTCCTCATGAATATCGTCATCAATGCCGAACAGGCTATGACCGAAGCCCACGGGAGGGGTAAGCTTGCCATTACTACAGAACAGGTGGGGGATATGGTGCTGGTTTCTGTTACCGACGACGGCCCGGGGATTAGTCCGGAGAACATGAGGAAACTATTCACTCCGTTCTTTACCACCAAAGAGGTGGGCAAAGGCACCGGGCTGGGTCTGAGCATTTGCCACGGGATAGTCACTGAACACGGCGGTAAGATACACGCCGAGAGCGAACCAGGTAAAGGGGCTACATTTATTGTGGAGTTACCCATCAGCCGATAGGGAAGGGGAAGTGAAATGGAGCCAGCAATCATACTGATTGTTGATGACGAAGATGTAATCAGGAAAGCCCTGCAACGGACATTGTCCGGGGAAGGTTATCGGTGCCACGAAGCCAGTAACGCCGAGCAAGCCCTGGAGGAGCTAAAACGCAACCCCGTAGCTCTGGTGATTCTGGACATCAAGATGCCGGGCAGATCGGGGCTTGAACTGCTACCCGAAATAAAGGCCAGCTATCCCGACACTGCCGTGATTATGGCTACAGCTACGATCGATACCAGTATTGCCGTCAAGGCGATGAAACTCGGAGCTCATGACTACATCACCAAGCCCTTTAGTCTGGATGAAGTCGTCTTGAGTGTGCAGGCAGCCCTGCGAAAAAGGGAACTGGAGCTGGCGAATAAGGATTTCCAGCGGCAGACGGAGGGCCGCGGGGTTGAACCCGTAAAGACCGCCGGCGGCAGGGCGCAGGCAGACAGACTTCTGAAGCTAACGGTAGATAAGAGTGCCTCCGACCTGCACTTAAGGGCTTCACGCCCCCCCATCCTGCGCATCGATGGGGTGCTGGTACGACAGGACCTGCCGCCTGTTAGCGCGGAAGAGATTGAAGAGATACTCGCTTCCATCACAAAACCGGAGCAAAAGGATACTTTCCGGAAGGACATGGAACTGGATTTCGTCTATGTCGCTCCCGGGATAGGCCGTTTCCGGGTCAATGCGTTATGGCAAACGGGTACCATCAGCCTTGCCTTCCGCACGGTACCATTTGAAGTCCTATCGATTGATAAGTTAGGGCTGCCTCAAATCTGCAAGGCGCTTGTCCTCAAGC
>JAPLHG010000026.1 GCA_026389745.1 Chloroflexota bacterium
AGGAACAGAAGTTGACTTTGTGAAGCTGGTAGCGGCTGGTTTAGTGAAGACTGGCCAGAAGCTTATTAAGATACTTGGAGAGGGTGAAATAGACCGTCCCCTAACCGTGAAAGCGGAGAAATTTTCTGCCGCTGCCAAATCTAAGATTGAAGCGGCGGGAGGCAAAGTTGAGGAGGCAGCCAATGAAGCCCCGGCAGACTAGGCCCCGGCTTATGCAGGCAATGACTGACGCTTTCCGCCTACCGGATTTGCGGCGGCGGATTTTGCTCACTTTCGGAATGCTGGTTGCCTTCCGTTTCATTGCCCACGTACCTCTACCGGGCGTAGACCCGGTGGCTTTGAAGGACTTATTCAATAGCAATGCTATGTTGGGTATGCTGGATATGTTCAGTGGCGGTGCTCTGAGGAATTTCAGTGTGGCGGCAATGGGTGTTTATCCCTATATTACCTCCACTATCATATTGCAGTTGTTGACCCCGGTAATCCCTCGTCTGCAGGCGCTTAGTCAAGAGGGCGAGGCTGGCAGGAATACAATCAATCGCATTAGCCACTGGTTGGTTATTCCTCTTGCGGCAATATCTGGTTATGGTCAGATTATCCTGCTCCACAATTCGGGTGCTATTTACGCTAATACAACAATACCACCATTACCAATGGTGGCGATGGTCATATCTTTAGTCGCCGGCACAATCTTTCTGGTCTGGTTGGGTGAATTAATAACCGAATATGGTATTGGCAATGGTGTATCCATTTTGATTTTCGCTGGTATCGTTACCGGTTACCCATCAATGGTCGGGAGTCTTAGTTTAGCCTTCAGCCAGAATCATTTTGGGGTGATTATTTTCTACCTTATCTTATTGGCGAGCATCGTAATGATAGTTCTTTTCACAGAGGCACACCGCCGAATTCCAGTTCAGTATGCCCGCACTTCCTTCAAAGGAGGTCGTATGTATCGTCAGTCCAGCGGCACGCACATACCATTGAGAGTGAATGCCGCGGGAATGATACCCCTTATCTTCGCGATGTCGCTGGTTGTTTTCCCGGGTATGATAGCCAGCTATTTTGCCAATCCGTCAACTGCTGAGCCTAACATAGCAAATTCGATTGCGAAAATTTTCAGCCCGAACACAGCGTTACCATTGGGGTCTATTTACTGGATACTGTATTTCTTGTTTACTATTGCCGCCTCCTTCTTCTACACGATGGTAATCTTCCAGCAACAGGATTTGCCGGGCACTTTACAGAGACAGGGCGGATTTATCCCCGGTATCAGACCAGGTAAAAACACCGAGTCATATCTTAACGGAGTCATAAATCGTATTACATTATCGGGCTCCCTCTTTCTGGCGATAGTTGCCATCGTACCATTTATTGCACGTGGCGCGACTAATGTTCAAACCGTCCAGCTTTCTAGCACAGGCTTAATTATTGTGATTGGTGTTGTGCTTGATACTATGAAGCAGATGGAAGCGCAGCTGACAATGCGACGTTATGAAGGATTTATCAAGTAGGAGTTTGTATTTAATGTACGTTGTTTTCTTGGGAGCTCCTGGGGCAGGTAAGGGAACACAGGCGGCAGAGGTAGCAAGAGAGTTAAAGCTTGCCCACATTGCCACGGGTGATATGTTCCGGGAAGCACAGAAAAAAGGAACTGAACTGGCGATACAAGCCAAGTCCTATATGGATAGAGGTGTACTTGTGCCGGATGAGGTGACTATCAAAATGGTGTTGGAGAGAATCTCAACTCCTGATTGTAGAAATGGGGTAATCTTTGATGGGTTTCCCCGTAACCTGGCGCAGGCTCAAGCTCTGGATAAAGCTATGGCAGGGCAGTCCAAAACTATAGATAAAGTCGTGTATATTAAAGTCTCTGAGGAAGAATTAAAGAAGAGACTCGGCGGGCGCTGGATTTGTCGGCAGTGCCAGGCGCCTTACCATGAAGTTGCATCGCCGCCAAATGTCAAAGGTAAATGCGATAAGTGCGGTGGTGAACTCTACCAGCGTTCCGATGATACACCGGCAACAATCGCAGAAAGGTTGAAAGTGTTTTTTGCGCAGACGGCCCCTCTGATTGATTATTATACCAGGAATGGTAAACTGTTGGAGGTGGCTGGTGAGGGCAGTGTGGAGGAAATTCGGCAGAGGATATTAAGTGCCATCGGGAAGAAGGGTGCCCGGCGGAGTTAAAGATGGGCATCATCATCAAGTCCGAGGAAGAAATTGAGATAATGCGGGAGGCTGGCAGGATTACGGCAAAAGTATTGAAAATACTGGCATCATATGTGAAGTCGGGTATTCGTACTGAGGAACTTGATATAATTGCTGAAAGAGAGGCAAAAGGACTTGGGGCAGTGCCCTCGTTCAAGGGGTACCGGGGCTATCCGGCGAGTCTTTGTGTCTCGGTCAATGATGAGATAGTGCACGGGATTCCGGGCAAGAGAATCTTGCAGGATGGAGATATAGTATCGTTAGATTTCGGTGTCATTTATAAGGGGCTTCAAGGAGACGCGGCGAGAACCGTTGCAGTGGGAGTGGTTGGCTCTGAAGCTCGTAAGTTAATGGAGATAACGGAGGGGGCATTAAAAGCTGGTATTGCGGCGGCACATGGCGGGAACAGATTGGGGGATATTTCTGCCGCCATTGAAGAGTATGCCGAATCGCGAGGGTACTCGGTAGTGCGTGAATACACGGGGCATGGCATCGGCAGAGATATGCATGAGGACCCGCAGGTACCGAATACC
>JAPLHG010000069.1 GCA_026389745.1 Chloroflexota bacterium
CCTTCTCCTTTTTTGTTTCCCTCCGATAACGTTCCTGTATTGCCCCGGCGTATTCTTTTATGCTTCCTCGTGTCACCTGACCCCCCTTTTTTCCTTCGGTCTTCGGTAACACTAATTTTGAGGCAACGACCCCTTTCTTGGTAACACTAATTATGAGTCAATGCGCACCCTTGTTAAGTTTGGGTGGGTGTGATAATATAAAATACTGTAAATTTCTGAAATAGTCAAGGAGTACCTGTTTTGAAGTGTGATATTTGTGGGAAAACCCCTCAGTTCGGTAATACTGTTAGCCATTCCAAGCGCCATACCAATCGCCGGTGGGAACCCAATATCCATCCGGCTATCATCATGGTTGATGGAAAGCGGAAGCGCCTCAAGCTTTGCACCCGCTGTCTGCGTACTCAGCACAAAGAGATGAAGAAGCCTCTGGTTAGACAAGGCTCTCCCGCAATCTCTTAATTGCATCACCGATACTCTCTCTGGTATTAAAGACTGCTGACCCTGCAACCAGTACTCTGCCTCCCGCTTTCACCACGAGCGATGCTGTTTTTTCGTTAATGCCGCCGTCCACTTCCAGTTCAGCATTCAGGTCTCGTTTGTCTAGTTCAGCACGTAAACGTGCAATTTTACCTAATGTACTTTCGATGAATATTTGACCACTGAAACCGGGGTTGACGGTCATCACTACCACCATGTCGACTTCGGGTAAGATTTCATCGAGCAAACTAATTGGCGTTGCCGGATTGACGGATACTCCTGCTTTAATACCTTTATCCTTAATCATCTGAATGACGCGATGAAGATGCTGGCAGGTCTCAATATGAACAGTAATAAGATTAGCGCCAGCGTTGGCAAATTGATTTATTTGGTTCTCCGGCGATTCAATCATCAAGTGCAAGTCCAGTGGCAGGTTGGTACATTTGCGGATAGCCGTGACTACCGGCGGCCCGATGGTGATTTGAGGAGCAAAATGCCCATCCATCACATCAATGTGGATGTAATCGGCGCCAGCCCTGGTTACTTCGGCTACCTGTTCGCCAAGTCGAGTAAAATCTGCCGACAATATGGATGGGGAAATTTTGACTTTCTGATTATTCGTCATCAGAGGACTCCTTGAGTTTTCTTTTTGCTGTGGCAATTTGACGTGTTACTTGTTTATAAGCTGTGCCACCCGCATTGTCTCTGGCGGTGATGGACGATTCCACTGTAATTTCATAGACATCCTTATCAAAGACGGGTGAAAACCCCCGGTATTCTTTGAGGGTTAGCTTGTTCAATGCCTTGCCTTTCTTTATGGCGTAGTTCACTAACTTCCCAATCGCCTCGTGGGCGGCACGGAAGGCTACTCCTTTTTTAACCAGATAATCAGCCAGGTCGGTCGCCAGTAGATAGCCTTGTCGGGCGGCATTAGTGGTCTTGTCTGTTTTGACACGGAGCGTCTTTAGCATTCCGGTGAAGACTTCCAATGTTGCCATCAGTGTATCCACTGTGTCAAAGAAGCCCTCTTTGTCCTCCTGCATATCCCGATTGTAGGCAAGAGGTAAGCCTTTCATTGTCGTTAGCAGAGCCATCAGGTTGCCATAAACACGCCCGGTTTTGCCACGGGCAAGTTCGGCGACATCCGGGTTTTTCTTTTGTGGCATAATGCTACTGCCGGTGGCATAGGCGTCATCCATCTCAATAAAATCAAACTCAGCCGTAGACCAGAGCACAATCTCTTCTGCCAGTCGCGACAGGTGCATCATACACAGGCTGGCACAGGCTTGATACTCGATGATGAAGTCGCGGTCTGCGACTGCATCCATACTATTCTGGCTGACGCGGCTGAACCCGAGTTCTTTTGCTACGAACTTGCGGTCGATGTTGTAGGCAACACCTGCCAGTGCACCGCTAC
>JAPLHG010000071.1 GCA_026389745.1 Chloroflexota bacterium
CAAATCCGTCTCACCAAACAAAAAACCTCTAAACCCTTTGGCATTAATATACCAATGATTTCACCGCATGTTAAAGAAATCATTGAAGAAACCATCGCTGAGACAGAGATAGTGGTTGCCAGCCTCAAAAATTTCAAAACAGGGAGATAATGGTGTTTGATTCAAAGCAATCTGCTTACGTCTTCCCCGGTCAGGGCGCTCAGTCAGTTGGGATGGGTAAAGACCTTTATGATAGTTTCGATTCTATCAAGGCGCTTTTCAAACAAGCCGATGAAGCCGTGGACTTTCCTCTCTCTAAAATGTGCTTCGAGGGGCCGGAGGATGAACTACGCAAAACTACAAATGCTCAGCCGGCGCTGGTAACCGTTAGCATTGCCTGCCTCAAGGCGGCACAGGAAGTAACAGGTAATAAATTACCTGCGCCGACATTTATGGTAGGACATAGCCTTGGTGAATATACGGCATTAGCCGCCGACGACGTGATTGATTTTAGCACGGCAGTCTATCTGGCACGGGAGAGAGGACGATTGATGTACGAAGCAGGATTGAAACAACCCGGCACGATGATGGCAATTCTGGGACTGGATGAGACGGTGCTAGCAGAAATTTGTCAGCAGACCGGTACCAAAATCGCCAATATCAATTGCCCCGGACAACTGGTCATCAGCGGTGCCATCGAAAATATCGCTAAAGCCGCCGAACTGGCTAAAGCCAAAGGAGCGGCACGAGTCATCCCTCTTCAAGTAAGCGGGGCTTTTCATTCGCCGTTGATGCAGTCTGCCGTTGACGGAATGGCACAGATTCTCGCCAAAATTACATTCAAAGACCCCACCGTCCCCATTATTGCGAACGTAACCGCTCAACCACTAACCGTGGGTACTCAATTCAGAGATGAACTGCTCAATCAATTGTGCAGTAGTGTTCAATGGCAACGCAGTATTGAATATCTGCTCCAACAGGGAGTTACCAGATTTACCGAGATAGGACCGGGGAAAGTGCTTACCGGTCTTATCAAGCGTATTGACCGAGATACGGAAACGATAAATATAAGCGACGCCACAGCCGTAAAGAACATGGGTAATGGATGAGCCAACTTTCGTCGGAATGATATTTTGTATTTCGCATTTCCTTATTGCTCGGGATTTAGTGCTTCGGATTTAGGATTTCACACACAGTGGTAGTCTAAATCTTGCGTGTGTTATACTTGAAACATATTCGGCAGGAAGGCAAAAACTGAAGCGAGGAAGCAGAGAATGGACCTAACAAATAAAGTAGCCATTGTTACCGGAAGCGGGAGAGGCATCGGCAAAGCCATTGCCCTGAGACTGGCAGAGGCAGGAGCTACTGTCGTTATCAATGACGTTGGAGATAACACTCCGGCAGAGCAAACTGTTGGGGAAATCAAGCAAATGAACCAGCAGGCGATGGCGATTATGGCGGATGTGAGCTCCTCCGCAGACGTGACACGATTGGTAGACACAACCACTGCAACTTACGGTAAAGTGGATATTCTCATCAATAATGCCGGTATCACCCGCGACCAGCTACTAATGAGAATGTCGGATGAGGACTGGGACAAAGTTCTCACCATCAATCTGAAGAGCGTCTTCTTATGCACCAGAGCCGTTTTGCGCCCTATGATCAAACAGCGCTGGGGGCGGATTGTCAGCATTTCCAGCATTGTCGGCATCATTGGGAACGTCGGTCAGGCGAACTACGCATCTGCAAAAGCAGGCATCATCGGCTTCACTAAAACAATCGCCAAGGAAGTAGCTTC
>JAPLHG010000126.1 GCA_026389745.1 Chloroflexota bacterium
CTGTAAAAACATATGTAGATAAAAACGGGTACGTTCGATTCTGTAATACCGATAAGCTGTATCATAGGTGGGTGAAGGAGAAAGAAATTGGTCGCCGTTTAGAAAAAGGAGAAATTGTTCATCATAAAAACGGGAATATACAAGATATTACGGGGAGCACTAAGTAGTTTACATTCTTGCATAACGGACATGTTCTTCTTGAAAATATCGTTTGACAATATGCGGCTGTCGTTGGCGGCTTCTGAGATAGCTTCTGGTATTCGCGACCAATTCAGGTTGGTTCTTTGCCCGCCGACGGCCTACCGCATTGCTTTTGACATCTTGATTTAGCATCTCATCCGGATTCAATTGGGGACTGTAGCCCGGAAGGTAGAAAAGACGAATTTGGTCGGTATGTTTTTGAATCCAGTTTTTTATCTTTGTTGCATGATGGACAGGGTGACCATCAATAATGAGAAATACTTTACGTTTAATCTGGCGTACCATGCGTTTGAGAAATACGAAGAAGACATTACTGTCGAAGCGGGATTTGAAAACCATAAAATTAAGATGTCCTCTATTGTTGATCGCAGAAATCATATTGCAACCAAAACGCTGTCCGGTTCCAGGGATTATCGGCGTTTGACCACAACGTCCATAGGACCGACCCACCGCATGATCGGATCGCAGTCCCATCTCGTCACCCCAGTAAATCAGAGCCCTTTCCTTTTTAGCTTGCTTTTGCAACATGGGATAATCTTTCTCCAGCCAGCTTCGTACCACCTTCGGGTTTTGCTCATAAGCACGACGAACCGGCTTTTGAGGCGTGAAACCCCAACGGGACAGATACCTACCCACTGTCCAGACGGAAAGTCGAATACCAAATCTTTGCTCAATCAACTGAGCTACCGCTTCGCGAGTCCACAGATAAAACGGGAGTTTCAATTGATCCGGATAATGGTCTGTGACCGTCTTCGCTATCTGAGCTGCTTGCCAAGGAAGAAGTTTGCCTCCTCTGGGACGACCCTTTTGTTTCGCCTTCAGCGATTTATTACCCCCTTGGCGAAACTTGTTTATCCATTGACCTACAGCCTGGCGTGTCACACCCAGTATCTTTGCTACCTCAACTTGTTTCTTACCATCCATAACGGCTTTAACTGCCTTTTGCCGCAGGTCTTCTTGAGCAATGGAGGGAAGAGAACGAGCATCTTTAATTTTCATGTCATAAATGTATCATATTTGTAACTGTAAATGCAATCTACTTTGTGCACTGATTAGTAAGTATTGATGTCTTCAATTACCGTTTAACGTAATAAGAACCCTTATGCTATTGTGCCACACAACGTAGAAACTAACTAATAATCAAACCTAAATGAAGGTTCGAATCCAATAAAGTGAGCTATCCTATCGAATACACAGAACTGAAACGTTTGAATAGGTGATCGAAGACATGAGTAATTCCCTTTGATACCCCTTGAGTAAGCCATCAGTCTATCGCTCATATTATTCCAGATAATCCCTGAGTTTACGGCTCCGGCTTGGGTGACGTAACTTACGGAGAGCTTTAGCTTCAATTTGACGGATACGCTCTCGTGTGAGTTCAAATTCCAAACCCACCTCTTCCAGCGTCCGGCTTCTCCCATCTTCCAACCCAAACCTGAGTCGCAATACTCTTTGCTCTCTTGGTTTCAAAGTCAATAAGACCTCGTCAATCTGGTCTTTGAGTAATTGGTTGGATGCACTATCTAAAGGTTGTATAGCATTACGGTCCTCAATGAAATCACCTAGATGACTGTCCGCTTCCTCCCCCATCGGCAGTTCCAACGAAATAGGCAGCTGGGCTACTTTAATTATTCCACGCACCTTCTCAGTTGAAATCCCCAATTGTTGACCAATTTCACCGGCAGTAGGGTCACGGCCATACTCCTGTGTAAGTTTGCGGCTTATTCTTAATAGCTTATTAATAGTCTCAATCATATGCACGGGTACGCGGATGGTACGCGCCTGGTCAGCGATGGAACGAGTAATTGCCTGCCGTATCCACCAGGTAGCATAGGTACTGAATTTAAAACCCTTATGAGGATTAAACTTCTCCACTGCCCGTATTAAGCCGATGTTACCCTCTTGAATCAGGTCAAGCAAAGACATTCCGTGTCCGATGCTCTTCTTGGCGACACTGACTACCAGCCTTAAATTAGCCTCAGCAAGATAATCCTTGGCAACTTTTTCCGCCTTCTGGATGCGTTCAAGGTATTTATACAGGTAGGCCTCATGCGCGTCAAGTTTCTCAATGAACTTCTGTTCCATCACCAGATTGGGAATGTTTGCCAGCGAAACTTTACGGCCGATGGCTGTCAGGACTTTTTCCGGCAGAAGCGCGATTTCTACTGAAAGGGCAATCAGCCGAGACTCAACTGGTTGTGGAGGCAAGTTGAGTTTATCGGCAATGGCTTGCACCATGAGTTGGTCAATCACTCCATCAATAGCAGCCCTGAATTTCTCATCAGTAATAGTCTGATGGAAACTAGTATTTTTCGGCAAACCAATATTCTCCTGAAGTTTTTGGATAATCTCCCACGATAGTCCGAGATCCTTTATTATTTCCTGGAAAATCTGGCTGGCAGTGGCATGATCTCCCTGTATTTCAAGCCCATGTTTGACTGCGGAAACACGTTTTCCAATCTCAATCCGGCGCGCGGTAGTTTTTTCATCGCTTGCTGTTAGAAGCGGTACCCGCCCGATTTCATGGAGGTAAAGACGTACAGGATCATCATCTACCTCCTGAGAGTCTGCATCAAGAACCTCCGGTGCTGGCTCTTCGGGTTCCAGGTCTTCGGCAGCCAGCTCTATTTCCAGCAAAGCCTCTTCTTGGGGGGCTGATTCCGGCTCTTTTATTATGATGTCCGTTTCTAACTCTTCTGATACTACGGTCAGTGCGTTAATGGCCATTTTCTCACCTTCCCGATTGCTCTGCGGGCCTCGTTCGCCAGAAATATCCGGTTAAACCTGCTAGTCCATGAGAGAACGCCTGTTTGGTTCGTCTCCTGTAGTCTCGAGGGTAAGTTTGCTGATGTATATCTTCTCATGTGATCGCTGTTTCGAATAGCTATCGACTCTGACGTCGCTTTCTTCTGGCGGTGTTTTTGGCTTTGACTAGGTAGGCATCACGTTTTGACATGAATCGCTGGCGGGATCTGAAGTCCTTCAATATGCCGCTTATCTGGACCATTTTCTGGAAGCGAC
>JAPLHG010000049.1 GCA_026389745.1 Chloroflexota bacterium
ACTGGATTCTCATAGTCTGAGACTCTAAAAATAATGATATAGGGGATAACCATAAAAGTCAATATCGCGTGAGATGGAAGCATCATTAGAAATACATGTTGTCGCGACCTGCGATAAAATTTCCAATAGTTAATGTTACCGGTTCTGAATTTGTCATCTAGCCGGCAGATTTCTGTTTATGTTCGATTGGTGTTAGTGAGTCTCAGAACAGAGTAGCTGTATTCTAGTCGGCTCTGGGCCAGACTTCCTGAAAAGGAACTGCGGAAGCCCCCCTATTTATTCCTCACCTCTCAGTCTTGGGAGGGACCCATTGTTAGGCGAGTTCTCTTGACATCAGCACTCAATGAACTTACAATCAAGGTGATACCAAATGAGGTAGTAGTGATGATATGTCCTGTCTGTAAAAAAGACATGTTTGTCGTCGAGTACAAGCAGATTGAGCTTGACTATTGCCAGTCATGCCGCGGTGTCTGGTTCGATGCCGGCGAACTGGAGTTATTACTGGAAGCCGGTGGGATAGAGGGCGACAAACCGTTTTTGGGCGATGTATTGAAATCGCCGGAAGCTCATACGCCGGAGAAAAAGCGGAAATGCCCCATTTGTACCAGGAATATGAGGGAGGTTATGGTTGGCGGTGAGACGGGAGTGATGATAGATGCCTGTAATCGCGGTGATGGTTTGTGGTTTGATGGCGGTGAGGTAGCATCTCTCGTAAAAATTATCACCGCCGAATCCCCGGAGAAAAGGGGTTCGGAATCGGAGATTATCGGTTTCTTGACGGAAGTTTTCAAGGCTCCGCAATAATAGTCTGCCAACATTTGTAGATGCTGGTTCGTTATATAGTGATAGTGTAAATAGCGCGGAGGTGATTTATGGTAGCACTTTGGGTGGTACTTGGTGTTCTCATCGTTATCCTGCTTTTCCTGAGCGGTGGTTACAATGGCTTGGTCAACGCTCGCAACACCGTCAAGAATGCTTGGGCGCAAATTGACGTTCAACTCAAGCGACGCCACGACCTCATCCCCAATCTGGTGGAAACGGTCAAGGGTTACAAGAATTTTGAGCGTGAAACGTTGGAAGCCGTGACCAAAGCGAGGACGGCGGCTCAGCAGGCTTCGGGGGCAGGTGTCGGTGAACGTTCTAAGGTGGAAGGCGAATTGACGGCGGCGCTGAGTCGGCTGATGGTAGTGGTGGAGAGATATCCGGAACTGAAAGCCAATCAGAATTTCCTTGCCTTGCAGGAAGAGTTGACTTCTACGGAAAACAAGATTAGTTTCTCCCGTCAGGCTTATAACGACGTTGCCTTGCAGTACAATAACAAGACACAGCAGTTCCCGTCTAATATCGTGGCCAGCATGTTCAATTTTAAAAAGGAGCAGGAATTTCTTCAGGCAACTGAGGGTGAAGCAGAAAGGAAGGCTCCCAAGGTCAGTTTCTAGATATTGTTTAGCAGTGCTTTAGTGTCATTCTCCCCAGAGTGACACTAAAGTAACTTTACCTAAGTTGACGGAATGTTATGTGGGAACAAATTCGGTCTAACCGTTTACGGTCAGTCGTTCTGGTAATCGTGTTGGGAGCACTGTTGCTCCTGCTCGGTTGGTTTTTAGGCAAGGCATTTGTTGATGACGGTATTGCCGGGCTGGTCATTGCCCTGGTAGTGTATGGTTTTCTAAATCTCATTGCCTATTTCCAGGGCGATAGTATTCTATTGTCAATCGCCGGTGCCCGAAAAATAAAGCCCGAAGACCACCCGCGTCTCTATAACGTGGTCGAAGAGATGAAGATTGCCGCCGGATTGGGAAAGATGCCTGACGTCTATATTATCGATGACCCGGCGATGAATGCCTTTGCAACCGGGCGAGATATCAATCATGCTTCGGTGGCGATTACCTCCGGTCTTCTCCAGAAACTCAATCGAGACGAATTGCAGGGTGTAATTGGCCACGAAATCTCTCACATCAAGAACCGTGACGTTTTACTGATGGCGATGTGCAGTGTTCTGCTGGGCACCATCGTTTTGCTAGCGTGGTATGCCTCCCGCATGATGATATTTGGTGGTATGGGGACGAGGTCACGCCGCAGTTCCTCGCGGGATAGCGGGAATGGAGCGGCCATCATTATGGTACTGGCGATTGTCCTGATGATTCTGGCGCCTCTATTTGCTCAGCTAATCTACTATGCCATTTCCCGTCGAAGAGAGTATCTGGCGGATGCCTCTTCAGCCCTGTATACCCGGTATCCGGAGGGGCTGGCATCGGCATTAGAGAAACTGGCACAGTCGGCGACTCCCGTAAAAGCCGCCAATCAGGCAACGGCGCCGATGTATATTGTCAATCCTTTCCGGGGCAAGGGTTTGAACGTCAATAATTTGACCAGCACTCACCCGCCGATTCAGGAGAGAATTCGTATTCTCCGCGCGATGGCAGGCGGTGCTTCTTTTGCGGTCTATGACCAGGCATACCGTCAGGTGAAGAACAGACAAAGCGGGGTAATCTCAGCAGCGACAGCAACGGCAGTTGGTGCGGTTGGTTTAAGGCCTGCCAGTGCTGAAGGAGCTGTTGAAGAGCCACCGGCAGAGAAAATAGCGCGTACCAGAGAAGTCAATGACTTAATGTACCGTATGAATGATTACCGGACTATTGACTGCGAGTGTGGCACAAGATTGAAAGTGCCGTCTTCAATGCAAGGCTCTGCGGTCAGATGTCCGCGCTGCGGCAGAACCCACCAGACTTAAAATATCGTCGCTCTGGAAGGATGCGGAAAACTTTGTAGAGGGGGAAAATCCCCCTCTTTTGTTTGGGTAGATTGCTCAGATACGTGTTGTATTGATATAATAATGCCTTAGTGGGGCTGTAGCTTAGTCGGGAGAGCGCTTCCTTTGCAAGGAAGAGGTCAGGGGTTCGAATCCCCTCAGCTCCACCAAAGAGAACTATTCCACAGCAAAATCTGCAAGTGTTTTTCGAAATAATCTGATCTCAATAGCTAATTCTGGATTAATACCCCAAGAGACTCTGAGCTTCGTGTTTCTGGTGGAGACGGGGGAGGGTCGATTGTTTGCAATTTGCAACCCACACTTACTATCCGCCTTGCTGGTAGTGCTCGCATGTAACCCGCTACGGTTAACGTGCCTCCAAATGACCTGGCCCGATTAATCAACAGTCCCAGTGGTGCGAAGTCACACAAAACAAGCTATCGTGACCTGAGTTGAACATTCTGGACAATTGTTACTTGAAATAATCGGGGAAGAGTATGCCTCTAGACATTCATGAGAATCGGTCAATCGCCTTCAGCAAGTCTTGTTGGCTGAACGGCTTGGTAATGTAGTCATCTGCGCCCAACTTTGCGGCCAGCCCTTTGTTGAGCTGGAAACCCAGAGCGGTGAGCATCACCACCGGGATTTTTTTCAGTTCCGAGTCGTTCTTAATTGCAGAACAGGCGGCGTAGCCATCCATGCCCGGCATCATGACGTCCATCAGGATGAGATCTGGCTTACGAGCGCGGGCAATACCTATCGCTTCCTGTCCGTTGCCAGCTTCGAGGATCTCATAGCTTTGGCTCAGCATACGGCGTACCGCTAATCTAATATTCGGTTCATCATCGGCTATCAGTATCTTCTTGACTATTTTCTTATTGCTCAACTGTCGCCTCCTATAGCTGTTTTCTCCCGCCGTCTAAAACGTTACCGATCGCAGCAGTTTGCTTAATTGTTCCGGATTGCTGCTCTTGCTTATGGCTTCTTCCTTGGTAACTATATTCCTTCTCGCCAGGTCAGTTAATGCCTGGTCCAGAGTTTGCATGCCGTCCTTGGCACCTAGCTGCATGGCATTTGCCAACTGAAAGGTTTTCCCCTCCCGAATGAGGTTTCTAACTGCGGGGGTGGCGACCATAATTTCAAATGCGGCCACCCTGCCCCCTCCGATACGCCGCAACAGGGCCTGGGACAACACCGCCTCCAGCACCTGCGATAACTGGAGTCTGACCTGCTGTTGCTGGGCGGGCGGGAATACATCAACTATACGGTCAACAGTTTGGGCAGCATCGCTGGTATGCAGCGTCGTCAGGACCAGGTGGCCCGTCTCCGCAGCGGTGATGGCGCTGGCGATGGTTTCCAAGTCCCGCATCTCCCCTAAGA
>JAPLHG010000003.1 GCA_026389745.1 Chloroflexota bacterium
CCGATAATTCCCGCCGAAGGTCATAAAGACCACACGGAACATATAAAAGGCCGTCATAAATACGGTTATTATTGCCAGAGCAAATATGATGGGCTGTGTCGCTAGCGCAGAAGCTAATATCTCGTCCTTACTCCAGAATCCGGAGAGGGGCCAGATACCGGCGATACTTACTGCGCCAATTAAGAAAGTGGCGTATGTCCACGGCATTGCCTTGCGCAATCCTCCCATTTCCCTCATATCAAAGGTTTTGGTGGCATGATTTACACTACCGGCGCCGAGGAATAGCAATGCCTTGAAGAAGGCATGATTAAATAACTGAAAGATACCGACGGCAACGCCGCCGGTGGCCAAGCCGAGCATCATATAACCCAACTGGCTGATAGTAGAGTAAGCCAGAACCCGTTTAATGTCGTTTTGCACCAAGGCGATTGATGCGGCGAAAATAGCCGTGAAACCACCGATAATGGCTACTGTCTGCAGCGCGGCGGCTGAATGTTCAAAGAGGGGATAGGTGCGGGCGACGAGGAAAACACCGGCGGCGGCCATCGTAGCGGCATGAATCAAGGCGCTAACTGGAGTAGGACCTTCCATCGCATCCGGTAACCATACGTGGAGTGGGAATTGAGCTGATTTACCCACCGCGCCGGCAAATATACCGATAGCTCCCCAGGTGAGAACGCTGCCTGCCAGCACTCCGCTGATTGCCATTTGATGCAGTGAGGCAATATCAAATGTTCCGGTATGAGCATACAAAAAGATGATTCCCGCCAGGAACCCAAAATCCCCAAGACGGGTAACGATGAAAGCCTTTTTGGCGGCATTAGCGGCAGAGGGGCGATGGAACCAGAAGCCAATAAGCAGGTAGGAACACAAACCCACTAACTCCCAGAACACAAACACCAATAGCAGGCTATCAGCCATAACTAGACCCAGCATGGCGGCGGTAAATAGGGACATAGCGGCATAATAACGGTGATAACCGTGGTCGTCTTTCATATAGCCCTGTGAGTATATCTGCACCATTAAGCTGACTACCGTGACAACGATAAGCATAATGGCAGTGAGCGAATCTACGAGTAATCCCAGATGAATCGTAGCCCCGCCCTCAATAATTACCCAGCTGATGTCCGGTATCGATAATTCATGGTTTGGTTCGCCAAGCAATCTAATGAGTATCCAGATTGATAAGAGCAGGGAGGCAGAGACCGCCGCAATAGTAACATAGCCGGCGACTTTCGGTTTATCTTTCAAAAAGGGTTTGAGTATTAAAGATATAACCACAAAGGATAGTAGCGGTAATAGAAAAATAAGCCAAACTAACTGATTTTGCATCATCCTACCATTTCATCAAATCTATTTTATCAGCATCAATAGTCTCGCGGTTACGGTAGATGGCAATGATTATCGCCAACCCCACCGCTGTCTCGGCGGCGGCTACTACCATCGTGAAAATTGCAAATACCTGCCCTGTATATTGTAATGGCACGATGTATCGGGAGAAGGCAACCAGCGCAATGCTTGCTGCATTGAGCATAATTTCAATAGACATCAGGATAATGATAGCGTTATGTTTCGCTAAAGCGCCATATAACCCTATGGCAAATAACGCGCCTGATAGTATGAGATAGTGTTCTAATCCTATTGACATTTATTTCTTATCCTTAACTAAAACAATAGCGCTTAAAACGGTAGCGAGGAGAAGAATCGGAACAATTTCCACAGGCAAGATAAAACCACCTTCCCCGAAAAGTTTCACTGCCAAGGCAGAAGTAGTGGTCTCGGCAGGTGGTAAGCTGGATACTTGCCATTGGGTATTAAGTACTGCGTAACCCACCCCGATAAAGAATAAAACAGCGATGATAAAAGCGGGAATCCGAAATTTATTGGATGGGCTTCCTAGCGGGACCTCTCTGGTTAGCATGATTGCCAGAATGATTAATATTCCTATGGCGCCAACATAAATCAGAACCTGAATTGCCGCCAGAAAATCCGCATTCAGTAAAATATAGACCCCTGCTGTCCCTAGGAAGCTCAGAACGAGCAACATAACGGCTCGGAAAACATTGCGCAGTAATACTACGCCTAAAGCGGCGCTAACAGTAACTACGGCTAAAATCCAAAAAGCAATTTCCTGTCCCATATTATCACCTATCGATAAGTAATGTCTGTTTTGGTAACTTTGCCTCATTTTTAGGGCTAAAATAACCACTGGGTTTTCTCTTTTCCGATTCTAATAAATCTTCTCCAGATAACATGAATTGCTTTCGTGTGTAGGTAGCTTTTTCATAATCATAACTCATGAATAGACATTTCTGAGGGCAAGCCTCCACACATAAGCCGCATGAGATACAAAGCCCGATGTCTAATTCCATCTTGTCCACTTTTAGTTTCTTATTCTCGTCTCTGGAGGTTACCATAGTAAGACAACCAACCGGACAAGCCCGGCTACAAGCACTGCAGGCGATACATAAATCTTTCCCCCAGATAAGTTGATTCCCCCGGATGCGGCGTGAAACGACCAGTCTCTGCTCCGGATATTGAGTAGTGATGGGCCTGCGGAAGAGATGTTCAAGGGTTAATGCCATACCCTTGGCAATACCTTTACCATATCGCTCAAACTTCAACTTTATCTCCTGTTAGCCGGGAGAATTTAGACCACAGCAGTATCAGGACGGCTGCAATTGCGAAATTTATCACTACTATCACCCATTGCGAGATATCAGACAAAAAGACTACCTGCAGTCCGGTGATGAGCAGGTTAATCAGCGCCAGGGGCAGTAGGAACTTCCAGGCGAATCCCATCACCTGGTCAATACGCAGACGCGGCAGGGTAGACCGCACCCAGATAATCAACATGAAAACGCCAGCAAGCTTTATCAAAAACCAGAGGACAGGCGGCAATAGAGGCCCCCTCCACCCGCCAAGATAAATAGTGGCGATTATGGCGGAAATAGCCAGAGCTTCGGCGTATTCCGTGAGAAAGAACAGGGCAAACTTTATCCCCGAATACTCGATATTGAAACCGGCGACAATCTCCGACTCAGCCTCCAGGAGGTCGAAGGGGGAGCGGTTGACCTCAGCCAGAGACGCAAGGAAGTAGATAAGAAACCCCAATGGTTGTAGCAGGATAAAAGGAATATTCTGTGCCCCTACAATAGCGCTCATCGATAGACTGCCGGCAAGTAACACCACGCCGATAATCGATAGTGCCAGTGGGATTTCATAACTGACCACTTGGGCAATCACACGCAGAGCG
>JAPLHG010000056.1 GCA_026389745.1 Chloroflexota bacterium
CATCCAGGACGCCGATACCAGTGAAGTGTTAATGGTCGGCTATATGAACGAGGAGGCGCTCCAGCATACTCTTTCCGGCGAGGATGTCTGGTTTTACAGCAGGAGCCGACAGGAACTATGGCACAAGGGTACAACCTCCGGCAACTACATCAAGGTGAAAGAGGTCTGGAAGGACTGCGATAACGATACTATACTGGTCAAGGCAAAACCAGTGGGTCCCGTGTGTCACACCGGCAATAAAACCTGTTTCTTCCAGCAAATCAGGTAGCCGGCCCGGTAACTGGCATCGCTACTTCCTGGTCAGTTTCTATTGCCGTTTTCAGCGCTAATATGCCAACCTTGAGTTGTTCATCATCCGGCTCACGTGTGGTAAGAGCCTGTAACCACAAGCCCGGAGCCAGCAAGATTTTGATAATAATGTTATCGGTATGGTTGGCACCAAAATGAATGAACTCATAACCCAGAGCCGCTATCGGCTTAGCACCATTAACCAAAACACCGGCTTCCCTACCAACGAAAAAACTACGATAGCGATTATCATAACTGCGAACAGGAAACTACCGCCACAACGGATATGAGCTTTGCTGAATTTTTTGACCGCCTCCGGTTCCAATGGGACACCGGCTTCAAAACCATTCACCGCCTTATGCTCAGCACCGTGATAGGCAAAAACACGCTTAATATCAGGCATCAAAGTTATCAACCTGAGATAAATGAAAAAGATAGCCAGACGGATGAGTCCCTCTACCAGATTGAATAGCAATGACGACCCAATATGAAATAATCTGGTAAGAAATAAAGGCGCCAGGAAAAACACTGCGACTGCAAAGACCAGTGAAAACGCCAGCATCACCCAGACCGACCACCCACCGATTTTCTCATCTTCCTCTTCCAGAACCACATTAGCAGAATACATCAGTGTCTTGACACCGAAAACTAATGACTCAATCAGCACGATAATACCGCGAAGCAATGGTACCGACCTCATCCAGCCCGTGTAGAGACTGGACAATGGTTGTTTATCCACTACCATTTCACCATCGGGACGTCGGACTACCGTTACCATGTGTTTCTGCCCGCGAATCATCACACCTTCGATGACTGCCTGCCCGCCGTAATGAAATATTTTTGCCATCCTCAAGCTCCCCCCACTAAAGAAAAGGAGCGGTTTTTAAATCCCGCCCCTTGATTTCTTAGTTGTTTGCGGTCAACTCTTCTTCTCATAGCGCCGCTTGAAGCGCTCCACACGCCCGGCAGTGTCCACAACTCTCTGTTCACCGGTATAGTACGGGTGGCACTTACTGCACAACTCAACCCTAATTTCCTTCTTGGTTGAGCCGACGGTAAAAGTATTTCCACAAGAACAAATTACCTTCGCGTCTGAAAAATACTGAGGGTGGATTTTTTCTTTCATCTTATTTACTCAGCGTAAACACTGACCTTTCTTCGGTTATCACTGTATGGTTCGTATTTGACAATACCATCAATCAGGGCAAAGATGGTATAATCTTTCCCCAACCCAACATTACTGCCGGGATGAATACGTGTTCCTCTCTGTCTGACTAAGATGGTACCGGCACTCACTGTTTGCCCGGCATATCTCTTGACGCCGAGCCGTTGTGCCTGACTATCGCGCCCGTTTTTGCTCTTGCCGCCACCCTTCTTATGAGCCACTTTCCGCCTCCTCTTTCTTCTTCCGACCGCCCTTCTTTGCAGGCTCCTTGTGTTCAACACCGGGAGCTTCTATTCTGTCAATAACTAGTCGGGTATAAAGCTGACGATGTCCGGTCTTCTTGCGATACCTGACCTTAGACTTAAATTTATAGACGATAACCTTACCACCTCGCACTGTCCCTTTTGAAGTAGCAGTTACCTTAGCCCCTTCGACATTCGGCATGCCGAAAGTAGTGCCTTTATTATCGCCAAGAACCAGAACCTTATCCAGTTCAACAGCATCGCCTTCAATAACATTCAAGTTATCGACATCAACTGTCTGCCCC
>JAPLHG010000100.1 GCA_026389745.1 Chloroflexota bacterium
CTTTGCGGCGAGTGCCGACTACAGGTAGTCCGCGGCAAAGCTATGGCTGATAAGAACACCATCGCTCTCTTTTCCAAGGATGAAATTGAAAAGGGTTATATTCTTGCTTGCCGGACGAAAGTTGATGGCAACCTCACATTGAAGGTGCCCCCGAAATCAAGAGTAGAGCAGGAAAAGATTATGATGGAGGGCACCACCATCATTTACAGCAAGCCGGAGAAGGTTGCCCTGCACCGAAGAACCCGCGAGTCAACCGTATCTTTTGACCCGCTGGTGAAGAAGGTTTACCTTGAATTGCCCGAACCGACCATGCAGGACAATGCCTCCGATATCGACCGCATCACGCGAGAACTCAGCAAGGTATCTAATTACAGCACCTTTGAAATTTCCTTAACCTGCTTGCAAAATCTGGCAGAGAAACTGCGCGCCTCTGAATGGAAAGCCACTGTCACCTTTGCCAGACATAACGGTATCGGTCGTATATTGGAGATAGAAGGCGGCAATACCTCGAACAAACACTATGGCTTGGCCGTTGACATTGGCACAACGACCGTAGTTGCCCAACTTATGAATCTCGCGACCGGAAAAATTCTCGGTGTTAAAGGCAGTCATAACCTGCAAGCTCATTATGGGGAAGATGTCATCTCACGAATGGTATTTGCCTGTGTCCGCGGCTCCCTTGAGCCTGTTCATAAAGCAGTCATCACGAATATCAACAATCTGGCTCAGGCACTGGCGCAGGAACATCATATTGACACCGGAGATATCAATGCTATCGTTGCCGCGGGTAATACCACGATGAGCCATTTTCTTTTGAACCTGACACCCTGTTCCATCAGGTTGGAACCATATGTTCCGACCACGACGGTCTACCCGCAAATCTTTGCCCGGGAGGTCGGCATCGAAATCAATCCGCAGGGTATACTGGAAGTGGCGCCCAGTATTGCCAGCTATGTGGGTGGGGATATTGTGGCTGGTGCGCTTGCTTGTGGTATATCAGACCAGCCGGAGATAAGATGTTTGATTGATATTGGTACCAATGGGGAAATTGTGATTGGCAACAATGAATGGTTAGTTTGTTGTTCTGCTTCAGCCGGGCCCGCCTTTGAAGGCGGTGGTGCTCGTAATGGGATGAGAGCTACCAGAGGCGCGATTGAGAAGATAGAAATAAAGGAGGGCAAAGTTACTTACGAAACTATCGGCAAAACCAAGCCGAGAGGTGTTTGTGGCTCTGGATTAATAGATGCTATCTACGAAATGGTCAGTAATGACATCATCGAACAGCATGGGAAATTCAATGCGTCTCCCGGCAATCCGCGATTAGTTACCGAAGATGGTGAGCCATGCTATATCCTTGCCTACCCGGGGGAAACTGAGACTGGCCAGGCAATCTCCATATCGGAATCAGAGATTGCCAACCTCATCAAATCAAAGGGTGCCGTCTTCGCCGCCATAAAATCACTGGTGAATTATGTAGGGCTTAGCTTCAATCAACTTGATACCATTTACGTTGCGGGTGGCTTCGGTAGTTCTCTGAATATACCCAAGGCAATTGCTATCGGACTCATCCCCGATATTGATGTACAGCAGATTCAATTTATTGGGAACAGCTCACTCGCCGGAGCGCGAATGGCACTGACATCTATCTCCGCCTTTGAAAAATCGTGGAATATTGCACGGAGGATGACCAATATCGAATTGTCGAACTACGCACCCTTTATGCACGAGTTCGTTGCGGCACTCTTCCTTCCGCACACGGACAGCAAGTTATTCCCTTCGGTCCACTACTCACATTTTGGCTGATTCGCCGGGAGATTTTTTAATCAGCAGAATCGGCACATCGACACTGCGAAAAACTTTTTCCGCCGCGCTACCCATTGCCCAAGACTGAATCCAGACCGCCCATGACTCGCCATTACAATCAGGTCATTTTTCCCCTCATTGGCAAAACAGATAGTTTGATCGGCAGTCTAATAGCCTTAGAATTTTAACAAACGGCTCTGCTTATGTCAAATGAAAGAACTTTATACGACTGACGGTAAAATCTTATGCTAGCCTTGGCAATTTGCCAGCTAACCCAGTAATATGATACAGTCAAAATGCACCCTGCAACAAATTGGTTTTGCGAAAATTTGGCAGCCCCCTATTTTGGTAAATTTTTCGCTATTAGCATATTATATGGTGTTATAGTATTTTCGTAATTGAAAAGAGAAAACATGCCCAAAGCAATAAAACAATCTCCAGATAAAAAACCTGTCGGGAAGAAACCGGAAACCGAAGAAGCAAAACGACGGAGGAAAAAAAATAACACTACCATAATTGTTACGGCAATTCTGGCAGTTATCGCTATTGCGATAAGCGTTGGCTACTACGTAATTTACAAAATGCCAGTCCAGCGCCCTATTATCAAAGTCAACAACGAAACGGTGAAAGTTAGCTATCTCTTGAAAAGATGTCTCCTCAGTTCCAGTGACGATATCGATAGCATGATAACAAATATTGTCTATGAGCTCGTCATTGAACAAGCAGCTCCGGAATACGGGATTGTAGTAACTGAAGCAGATATAGACCAGGCGTTAAAAGATGGCGCTAAGGGGACAAACGAGAGCATCACGGATGCCGAATTTCAAGAATGGTACCGTCAGGAACTCCGTACGAGCCAATTCTCTGATAAAGAATTCCGAGAGGTAATACGTACTGGTATAATTGTTCAGCGTCTTCAGACGTATCTTCAAAATAGCCTACCCACAACAGCAGCGCAGGTTTACCTTCATTATCTTTATGTTAGTGATTACGATACCGCCGCAACTATAAAGCAAAGAATAGACGCAGGCGAAGACTTTGCCACAATTGCTCGTGAGTTGTCTTTAGACGAAAACGCTAAAGAAGATGGCGGAGATAAAGGCTGGATACCGGTACATGC
>JAPLHG010000088.1 GCA_026389745.1 Chloroflexota bacterium
AAAAATAATTCAAGTACTGGTGATATTTTGTGGAGCCGAGCAATTCCTGGAATTGTTCTTTAGTTATGTCAAGCGGAGGTTTGCCCTTCAGCAGGAAATCGGACTTCTCTTTCTCTTGGAGCAAGCCATCAACTGTCTCGCAGAGCCGTTCTGCCAGCAACCGCCAATCGAAAGCAGAATCATCAATCAAATACTTATAATGGCGTCCCTGATAGGTCTCCTCGGGAGAAGCCCACTGTCCGACAGCTTCCAGCAAACCGAGATACCAGTGCTTACCTGAGGCAATTGTTTCCCTGAAATGCCTGATTGCCTCGTCATCAAGCGAGGTTAGTTGGGATGATGCCTCATTACTTTTGGGCTTGCTCACCTGTAGTCTCCCTGACTTCCGCCTTCAGCTTCTCGTAGAACTGGAGTTTGCCAGTATTGAGCATTTCTTTAATTTTCTTTTCGATAGCATCACCAACACCAGGTATTTCTCTCAATCTGCCCTCAGCCGCAAGTTGAGACAGTTCTTCTGGTAATTTCTCAATTTCATCGGACACTTTCCGGTACGCCAGAATCTTGAACCAGTTTTCCCTTTTCTTTTCCAGCAGACTGGCAATCTCACGAAAGACAGATGATATTCCCTGATTAGTCGATAATTTATTTTCCACAGCAGTGTTTGTACTTCTTGCCGCTACCGCAAGGGCAAGGGTCGTTCCTGCCGACTTTTTTACCGACGACCTTTGCCGTTTGTTTCGAATTATCACCACCACGATTGGCAACAGCCGCCTTTGCCATCGGGGAAGCCGTTTGCTTGGGAGGCGGTCCTTTGGTAACGTTGACATTGAAAATGGTATGAACAAGGTCATGCCGTATGCTCGCCATCATCCCATCGAATAGAGCATGACCTTCACGTTTGTAAACAGCCAGCGGGTCTTGCTGAGCAACTGCCTGCAAACCCACACCCTGCCGCATATAGTCCATATCAGTCAGGTGCTCCACCCAATGATTGTCAATGATACGCAACATCAACAAACGCTCTAAAATCCGCATATTATCAGCGCCCAATTCGGTTTCCCGCTGAGCATAAAGAACTTCGGCATGCTCGACCAACCGGTCTCCAATCTCATCAGGTTTGAGCCCCGCTAGAGATTCAGCATTGAACCCGGCTGGTAGAGGCATAATGGCACCAATCTCAGCGACAAGTTTTGTCATATCGTTATCACCTGAGTCGCGATTGGTATGAGCGTCAACAATACCCTCTATTTCTTCCTTGACCATAGAGAGAACATTCGACCTGAGGTCAGCGCCACTCAGGATTTTACGCCGTTCACCGTAAATAATTTCACGCTGGTTATTAACAACATCATCATACTCAACGAGATGTTTGCGGACATCAAAATGATAGCCTTCGACCCTGGTCTGGGCGCTTTCAATTGACCTATTGACGATCTGATTTTCAATCTGAACGTCTTCTCCGATTCCAGCCCACTCCATAAAAGTCTTGACGCGGTCACCACCGAAGCGCCGCATAATATCATCCCCAAGCGAGACATAGAAACGAGACCCGCCCGGGTCACCCTGCCGTCCCGCCCTACCCCGCAACTGGTTATCAATACGCCGTGCCTCGTGACGCTCCGTGCCAATGATACGCAGTCCACCGAACTTGATAACCTCATCGTGCTCTTTCTGCCATTCTTCGGGGTCTCTACCTTCTGGAGTACCACCAAGCACAATATCCACACCACGACCCGCCATATTGGTTGCCACGGTTACAGCACCCAATTTTCCTGCCTGAGCAATGATGGCGGCCTCTTTTTCATGCTGTTTAGCATTCAGAACCTGATGTGTAATGCCCTTCCGCTTCAGTATATCGCTGAGCATCTCTGATTTTTCTATGGAAACTGTACCAATCAGCGCCGGTTGACCTGTCTTATGAATCTCCTCAACTTCACTCGCAACAGCGCGGAACTTGGCTGATTCATCCTTATAAATCTGGTCGGTCATGTCCTGCCGTATCATCGGTTTATTGGTCGGGATGACCACTACCTCAAGCTTGTAAATCTTGTGGAACTCTTCCGCTTCGGTAACCGCTGTACCAGTCATACCCGCCAGCTTATGGTACATACGGAAATAGTTCTGAAAGGTGATAGTGGCGTAGGTTCTGCTCTCTTCCCGCACTCTGACCCGCTCTTTGGCTTCAATAGCTTGATGCAAGCCATCCGAATACCGCCTGCCATGCATCATACGCCCCGTAAACTCATCGACAATGATGATTTGACCGTCTTTGACGACGTACTCACGGTCCCTTTTATAGAGAACCCAAGCTCTCAGAGCATTATCCAGATAGCGACTCAGCGAGACGTTAGAAGGGTCATAAAGATTAGGAGAATTCAACATGCCTTCACGCTGAAGCCATCCTTCCATTTTGCTCATACCTTCATCAGTCAGATTAGCACTATTATGTTTCTCATCAAACGTGTAATCTTCATCTTTTTTCAAATTTGGAACAAGGCGGGCAAAGACCTGGTATTTCCGTGCGGCTTCTTCCGCCGGCCCACTGATAATGAGCGGCGTGCGCGCTTCATCAATCAAGATATTATCCACCTCATCCACAATGCCATAATTCAGTTCGCGCTGGACACACTGGTTTAGGTCAACCACCATATTGTCCCGCAGGTAATCAAAGCCAAACTCGTTATTAGTCCCATAGGTGATATCCGCCAGATATGCCTCTTTGCGCGTGATAGATCTGAAATGACGCCACGGGTCGTTCTCCTTGCCGCTATCATAGCCGGGGTCATAGATAAAAGATGCTTCATGCTGAATGCCGGAGACACTGACACCGAGCGCGTGGTAAATGGGCCCCATCCAGTAAGGGTCGCGCTTGGAGAGGTAATCATTGACAGTTACCAAATGCACACCTTTACCGATAAGAGCATTGAGATAAAGCGGCAAAGTTGCTACCAGCGTCTTGCCTTCACCGGTCTTCATTTCTGCGATTTTTCCTTGATGAAGAACCATCCCACCCATCAACTGGACATCAAAATGACGCTGTCCGATGGTGCGTTTTGCGGCAGTCCGCACCGCCGCAAAAGCCTCCGGCAGAATCTCACCCAGAGACGCGCCTGATTGAATCTGTGACTTGAACTCTGCCGTCTTGGCTTTTAACTCCTCACCGGAGAGTTTTTCATATTCCGGCTCAAGCTCATTGATTTGGTCAACTATCGGCTGTAATTCCTTAAGCACTTTTTCATTGGAACCAATTAAATTACCAAGCCATTTAAGCATGATTTTTTCCTCTAATTAACTCTCGTGCTTCTTTGGCATCCTTCTCCCAAACCATAACTCTCACTTCACCCATACCATCCACCGTGAAGACATAAACAGAAGGTGATGATGATGGCTTCAGCAAACAGGGAATGCCATTGCTTTCCAGAAGACCCTTGATGATTTGTGCTTCGACTTCCCCTCTTGCCACATAGACTTCTACCAGTTCATTACTCTGGCTCAAACATCGCTCCTACAGATAGCCCAGTATGAATGCGGTGGATTGCCTCACCCAGCAACGGGGCTATTGGCAAAACCACAATTTTATCCAGCTTCTTTTCAGGCGGGACCGGAATAGTATCTACCACGACTACCTGTTTCACCGGACATCCGGCAATGCGCTCGATTGCCTTATCAGAAAAAACCGGATGTACGGCACAGGCATACACTTCCTTTGCACCACGCTCTATTATAGTCGTAACCGTATTGGCAAGAGAACCAGCGGTATCAATTTCGTCATCAAAAGCGATGGCAGTCTTGTCTTTCACATCACCAATGACATTCAGAGCTTCAGTTTTACCATCATTGCCGATGCGTCTCTTCTCCATAATCGCCAGTGGTGCATTAAGTCTGGCAGCGAAGTCACGCGCCCGCTTGGAAATTCCAATATCCGTGGCAACCACGACCAAATCCTCCATCTTTTTCTGCTTGAAATAGTCACTGAGCAAATAAAGTGCTGTTAGCTCATCTACCGGTATATTAAAAAACCCCTGAATCTGGGCGGCATGCAGGTCAACTGTCAGTAAACGATTTGCGCCTGCTACCATCAGAAGATCAGCAATCAGTCGGGCAGTGATAGGCACACGAGGTTGGTCTTTTTTATCCGTACGACCGTAAGCATAATAAGGAATGACCGCCGTGATTCTCTTCGCTGAAGCTCGCTTCAGAGCATCCAACATAATGAGTAATTCAACCAGACTCTTGTTAACCGGATGGGAGATTGGTTGAACAACGAAAATATCCCTCTCGCGGACATTCTCCATAATGCGAACAAAGATATTTTCGTTACTAAAATCAAATACTTCTGCACGCCCCATGGGAATATCAAGGTAGTCAGTGATTTCCTTTGCCAGAGCAGGATGAGCATTACCAGTAAATACCTTCAGATCGTCCATAATACTCCTTCAATCAGCACTATCCCGAGTTATTACATTATACCACCACAAAACAACCTCACGTCCAAATACGGATAAAAAACTGGCTTGTTCTGCAGGTGAAGAACCAGCCAGTTTAGTCCACCCAGGTAACACAATGCCGACAACACCATCAATCATCAATACCGGGGATAGGGAACCGACGACACCAATGACTGACTTCCTCCTTTGCCTGACTTTCAATAGCATTATCGCCGATATGACTGATGACTCTGACAATCAACTCAGCAATATGTTTCATCTCCGCCTCACCGAACCCCCGACTCGTGATAGCCGGTGTCCCAAGCCTGATGCCACTGGCTAGCCACCGCGAGCGTGTGTCAAACGGGATGGCATTTCTATTAATCACAATGCCTACACGCCCCAAGGCTTCCTGAGCATCTTTACCGGTAACGCCAATGGCGGTAATATCAACCAAAACTAGGTGATTATCTGTTCCGCCGGAGACTAGACGCAGCCCCATGCGCTGAAGTTCTGATGCCAGCACCTGCGCATTATCCAGTGTTTTACGCTGGTACTCAAAAAACGATGGTTGCAGTGCCTCATGGAAAGCAACCGCTTTAGCCGCGATGGCATGCACAAAAGGACCGCCCTGCATTTCAGGGAAAACCGCCGAGTCGATTATTTGTGCCAATTCCTTACGGCACAGAACAAAAGCGCTTCTGGGTCCACGGAGGGTTTTGTGAGTAGTGGAGGTCACCACGTCAGAATAAGGCACCGGCGTGGGATGCAAGCCCACAGCCACCAAACCCGCAATATGAGCCATGTCAACCAGTAGTTTTGCCCCGACCATATCAGCAATCTGACGGAAACGTTCAAAATCAATGATGCGGGGGTAAGCGCTGGCACCAGCCACAATCAACTTCGGTTTGTATTCCAGTGCTAATTTCTCTACCTCTTGATAGTCAATTCGCTCCGTTTCTTTACTGACGCCATAAGATATGAAACGATAAGATTTGCCGGATAAGGTTATTTTATCTCCGTGGGTCATATGCCCGCCATGAGCCAGACTCATACCCATAGCAGTGTCACCATATTCCAGTAGAGCAAAATAAGACGCCATATTCGCCTGAGCCCCAGCGTGAGGCTGGACATTGGCATGCTCAGCGCAAAAGAGCTTTTTGGCACGCTCAATCGCTAAAGTTTCGATTTCATCCACATTCTCACAACCACCGTAATAACGATGATGAGGATAACCTTCGGCATACTTATCGGTCAGAAACGAACCATTGGCTTCCAGCACCGCCCGGCTGGCATAGTTTTCCGAGGCAATCAGGTTAATGGTCTCCTGCTGGCGTTTTCTTTCCAGTTCGATGATACGACTAATCTCAGGGTCAATTTGGCGCAAAGAACTCATTTCTTACCCCCTTACAAATGAAGTCTACAACGGGAACAGAATGGTGTCAATTAAGAAAGATCCTAATGTCTAATCCTCAAACTCTAAACAAATTCAAATATCAAATCATCAGTCATCCAAATCCCCCTTGGGAAGACGAAACCCAGGAGATTCTTTACAACTTCCGTATCAAACACAAAGTAACAGCCGGATTTGAGATTCTGCATTTTGACATTGCCGAAGATTCAGTGCTTCGGATTTAGTAATTCGTCAAATAGCTCATTATGTAATAAAACTGCCCTTCTAATTGACTTGATTTCACTGCCGTGTTATCATAATCAAAAGCCGATTTCAAAATTTAGAATACAGGTTGCCAAGATAAGATGTCAGCACTGACTGACCTTTATCAAGAAATTGCTCTTTGCCGGCAGTGTGAAATTGCAAAAAACCCGAACCAAGGTAGTTCCCGGCGAGGGTGCCGAGAACGCTGATATATTGTTTATCGGCGAAGCTCCAGGCTGGCATGAAGACCAACAGGGACGTCCTTTTGTCGGTCCGGCAGGACAATTTCTGGACAGCTTGTTGGCTTCTATCAATCTCAAACGACAGCAGGTCTATATTGCCAATGTCATTAAATGCCGCCCACCGGGAAACCGTGACCCCCTACCTATTGAAATCGCCAACTGTCAAAAGTGGCTTAACCGACAGATTGAACTGCTCTCCCCTAAAATAATTGTTACCCTGGGGCGATATTCAATGGCAAGGTTCTTCCCAGGTAAAAGCATCAGTAATATTCACTGCACTACTCAAACACAAAATGGCGCCATCTATTTCGCTATGTATCATCCTGCGGCAGCACTTCATCAGGGGAACTTACGCCAAACTATTGAGCAGGACATGCTCAAACTCCCATCATTACTGGTACAGGCAAAGGCAGAAATCACAAAGGAGACCACACCAAAATCAGAACCACAACAACAATTGAATATGTTTTAATAGTATCCAGAATTAGGGGGCGTGATGCCGGATAGAGAGTTAATTTCCCTTGACCAGGCTCAAATGGCGGCAGAACGTTTTCTGGAGAAGCGGCTGAAAGGCATCAAAAGACTTTCTGTAGATAGGGTTAAGCTTGCTTCCATTGAGGGTATCATCATCTACGATGTGGCAGGAACTACTACGATTGGGATGGGGTTTATCAGCAAGAGAACTGAACTTCCGTTCAAAGTCCAGGTATCGGCAACCGATGGTACGATTGTCGGCTACGAAACGCAAATAATAGACTCATAGGATTTAAAATAATGGCAAAACCAAAACTAAGGATTATCCCTCTCGGTGGACTGAGCGAAATCGGCAAAAATATGATGGCGCTGGAATATGAAACCGACATCATTATCATTGATGCCGGTTTGATGTTCCCCGAGGAAGAAATGCTGGGAGTTGACCTCGTTATCCCTGACATATCGTACTTACTGGATAAAAAGGAAAGAATTAGAGGCATCATCGTCACCCACGGACATGAAGACCACATCGGAGCAATGCCCTACCTGTTACCACAGCTTAATGTCCCTGTATATTCCACAAAACTAACCAACGGATTGATATCAGTCAAACTCAAAGAGCATAAGGCGCTAGCGGCAGCCGACCTCCGGATAGTGCCACCCGGCGGTAAGATAACATTGGGCAAATTCAGGGTAGAGTTTTTCCCTGTCTGCCACAGCATACCGGATGCAGTCGGGTTCATCATCAATACCCCTGTCGGGACGATTGTCCATAGCGGCGATTTCAAGTTGGATTACACCCCCGTCAATGGCAAGCCAACCGACCTGTCACGTCTGGCACAGATAGGCAGTCAGGGAGTCCTGTTACTGCTATCCGACTCCACGTATGCAGAACTACCAGGCTATACCCCATCAGAAAGAGTTGTCGGGGAAACCTTTGACCGTATTATGGCAGAAGCTCCCGGCAGAGTTATCATCGCTACCTTCTCATCATTAATTTCAAGAGTTCAGCAGGTCATTGATGCCGCCGCCAAACACAATCGGCGTGTCTGTATCGTGGGACGCAATATGACCGAGATCGTCGGCATGGCACTTGATCTAGGTTATCTTAAAGCTCCCGGTAACATACTGGCACGGATTGAAGAACTTAAAGGTCTGCCACACAACCGTATTGTTTTCGTTACCACCGGCACTCAAGGGGAACCGACTTCCGCCCTGGTGCGTATGGCAAACCGTGACCACCGTCAGCTACACATTATCCCCGGTGATACAGTGGCAATTTCAGCCACACCAATACCGGGCAACGAAGCTGTGGTAGCACGCACAATAGATAATCTTTTCAAACAAGGCGCCCAAGTGCTGTATAGTAACATCGCTCAGGTACACGTTCACGGACATGCCAGTCAGGAAGAGCTAAAACTTTTGCTGAACATCGTGAAACCAAAGTTCTTCCTCCCGATTCACGGAGAGTACCGACACCTCAGCCTTCACTCCAAACTGGCGCAGTCGGTCGGTATTCCCAAAGACAATATTTTCGTGATGGAAGATGGCGACGTGCTGGAACTTGACCATGATTCTGCCAAGATTTCCGGTCGCATTAATTCCAGTAATGTATATGTTGATGGTCTCAGCGTAGGTGATATCGGCAATGTAGTGCTACGCGACCGCCAGATGCTCTCTCGTGATGGCATCGTGGTGGTCATTATCGCCATCAACCGGCAGACGGGCAAGTTGGTAGGCAGACCGGATATCGTCTCACGCGGTTTTGTTGACCCCCAGGGCTACAAAGAGATGCTAGATAAAAGTCGTGATATGGTAGTTCAGGTACTGGACCGCGGTGGTGCCCGCCCGGCAGAGTGGAGCTTTGTCAACACCAAGGTGAGAGATACATTATACAAATTCTACTACGAACAGACGAAACGCCGCCCGATGATTCTACCATTTATGGTCAAAGTATAGTATAGTACGCAAGCGGGTAATAAAATGCCAAAAAAGGGAAAGGCCAGAGGGGGAAAATCGAACTGGGATTGGGTATTCTATACCGTCCTAGGAATTCTGACAATCCTGGCAATCATCATTGTGCCATGGGAAGATGTCGGTGATTGGTTCTCAAATATTGCGACTGATGTCTGGAATACAATTGGCTGGGGCATAATCCTGATTGCCCTGGCTCTGCTGACGCTTATCATTTTGATATGGCAGAGAAAAGCCCTCTCCCTCCTCAGAAACTGGATGAAATGGCTGGGTGTCATCGCTCTTGTCTTTGCCGCATGGGGAATACTGGCATTTTTTGAGATGGGTGGCACTTTTGGTAAGGGTATCATTGGCGCTAAAGATTGTCCGGGTGCCATGAGAATATTTGCCTTACTCCTAGCGAGCGTTCTCTTGATAGCGCCGCAATTACTCCTTTACCTTGTCAAATGGATTGGGAGAACTATTACCAACGCACGCGCTCGAAGACGGCAGAAAGCGGCGATGAAGCCCATTATCTACAAAAGGGTCTCATTACCGCCTAAAGAAACAGGCCCTATCACCAAACCTTCCGGGACTGAAACACCGTCACCCAAGGAAAGTAAAACAGGCACAAAGGAAAATGAAGCTCCCGCCGCCCCAGTACAAAAGGGATTGCGCCAGATAGCACAGGACGTCTGGAGAAAATACGGGCAATCTTCCGCCGCCAGGGAAGTTGATGGTTGGCGATTGCCGCCGATTGACATTCTGGACGACGTCTCTGAAATTGAGGTCGGCCAGGCTGACAACGTACAGAGGGCGAGACGTATTGAGGAAGCTCTTAAAAGTTACGGCGTAGAAGCCAAGGTCGTTCAGATTAACGCAGGTCCTACCGTAACCCAGTTTGGAGTTGAACCGGGCTGGGACATTAAAACGAGAGAGGTCAAAGAAAGGGATAAGGACGGCACTGTCCAGACCAGACTGGAAGAAGTTTCTCGCACCAGAGTCAAGGTAGACAGGATTACATCGCTCGGCAACGACCTTTCACTTGCTTTAGCGGCATCCAGTATCCGTATCGAAGCCCCTGTACCCGGCAAAGCAATCATCGGTATTGAAGTGCCCAATACGGTATCCAGCGCCGTCAGTTTGCGCGGTGTGATTGAAACCAGTGTTTTCCAGAAGCTTGCCGCCAAATCCAAACTAGCCATCGCTCTAGGCAAAGGAGCCGGTGGTGAAGCCGGCGCCGCCGACCTTGCTAAAATGCCACATCTGCTTATCGCCGGCGCTACAGGTAGTGGCAAAACTGTCTGTCTCAACTCCATTATCGCCTGCCTGTTAATGCAGAATACACCCGATGACCTCCGCTTCATTATGATCGACCCCAAGAGAGTAGAATTAACACCTTACAACAGCATTCCTCAACTGGCGGTTCCGGTCATTGTCAATACCGAAAAAGCAATTGAAGCCCTGCGCTGGCTCAACCAGGAGATGGATAACCGTTACCAGCGGCTTGCCAGAGGGGGTATGCGGAATATCGAAGGCTACAATAAGAATCGAGTGGGCAAGGACAAAATGCCCTACCTGATTCTCGTCATCGATGAACTGGCTGACTTGATGATGGCCGGTTTTGATGAAGTGGAACATATCCTGTGCCGTCTTGCCCAGCTTGCTCGTGCAATCGGCATTCACCTTATCGTTGCTACGCAACGTCCGTCAGTAGATGTGGTTACCGGACTGATTAAAGCCAACTTCCCTACCCGTCTCAGCTTCGCAGTTACCTCTCAGGTGGACTCTCGCACTATTTTGGATTCTGTCGGCGCTGAAAAACTCCTTGGCAGAGGCGATATGCTTTATATGCCTACCGATGCCTCCAAACCGAAACGTCTTCAGGGATGTTTTGTCGCTGACACAGAAATAGAAAGGCTAGTATACTTCTGGGGCGGTCAGAATGTGGAGGAGGTAGCGCCGCTGAAGATTGAAGCCATGCCACCAACTTCCATCCACATCACCCACGAACCACTCAGAGATGCTCTTTTTGAAGAGGCAAGGAAGATAGCTCAAGAGCATGGCGGCCAAATTTCTACGTCTTTCCTGCAGAGACGATTGCAAATCGGGTATCCCAGAGCGGCACGCCTCAAAGAACTGATTGACGAGGAACTGGCAAGGGAAGGGAAACAGACCCCACCACCGGAAGAGCCACCATCCCAACAGTAACAATCTTCTGGACTCTGTATCAATTACGGGGTGACAGGTTGGTTGGGGTGGGGAAAAGGGGTCAGGGGATAGGGCACAGTGTCCCGATTGTGAGTGTGAAGCATTATCACCTTGCAACGACAAGAAGTGCTACTTTCCCTTCAGGCGTTTCAGAACGGCATCACGATAGATTTTCACCAAGCCTTTGCCGTGTTTGGCAACACGCTCCTGCTTCTTTTTGAGCTTGCGCTCACGGCGTTCCTGTCGGATTTCGGAATGATTGACAAATTCAGCGTCCGGCATATTTGGCACCTGCACTCTTATCAATAGGATCAAGTTCCCGCCGCAGTTCGTAGATGCGGTCACGTAACAATGCCGCCTTCTCGAACTCCAGATTTTTCGCCGCAATTTTCATCTGCGCCTCAAGCTCTTTAACCAGACGGGCAATCCCTTCCTTAGTGACCGGGGTAGTGATATACGGAACTTTCGTTTCCGCAACGACTTTGACCCTTTCGGTAATATCCTTGATGGCTTTCTTGATGCCCTGCGGGGTGATACCATACTCGCGGTTGAACTCTTCCTGAATACAGCGTCGGCGTTGAGTTTCGTCAATAGCGGCCTGCATTGACTTGGTGACGGTATCGGCGTACATAATAATGTGTCCATCCACATGCCGGGCAGCACGACCCATCGTTTGAATCAAAGCACCCTCCGACCGCAAATAGCCCTCTTTGTCAGCATCCAGAATCGCTACCAGACTGACTTCCGGCAGGTCAAGCCCCTCACGGAGCAGGTTGATACCTACCACAACATCATAGACACCCAACCTCAAATCGCGCAAAATCTCAACACGCTCAAAGGTTTCCACCTCAGAGTGAAGGTAGTGAGTTTTAATACCCAACTCAATAAGATAATCGGCAAGCTCCTCAGCCATCCGTTTAGTCAGCGTGGTAACTAGGCAGCGCTCTTTCTTCTCAACACGTATCTTGATTTGCTCTAACAAATCGTCAATCTGTCCTTTAGTCGGTTTGATTTCAATTGTCGGTTCAAGAAGACCAGTAGGACGCACCAGTTGCTCCACCACCTGCTGGCTTTGTTGATACTCGTATGGAGATGGTGTTGCCGAGACATAGACCACCTGATTGATTCTTTCCTCAAACTCGGCGTAATTCAATGGACGGTTATCTTTCGCCGAAGGCAGACGGAAGCCAAAGTCAATCAGGGTTTGCTTGCGGGAGAGGTCACCGCGATACATACCGCGGATTTGAGGCAGAGTCATATGTGATTCATCGATGAAAAGCAGAAAGCCATCGGGAAAATAGTCCAATAGTGTCCAGGGCGGACTACCAGCAGGACGCTCGGCAAGGTGGCGGGAGTAGTTTTCCACACCACTACAATAACCTGCCTCCCTCAGCATCTCAAGGTCATAGTTAGTACGTTGCTCCAACCGTGCGGCTTCCAGTAGTTTATCCTGCGATTTCAACTCCTTCAGTCGCTCCTGCAATTCCTGCTCGATGCTCTCGATTGCCCTGACCATCTTTTCACGGGAGGTAACAAAGTGCTTGGCAGGATAGATATCTATCGAAGTCATGTCAGCCAGCAGTTCGCCGGTGAGCGGGTCAATCTGCACAATACGCTCAATTTCATCACCGAAAAATTCAATCCTCAGTGCCATTTCTTCGTAAGCAGGTTGTACTTCAAGGGTATCGCCACGGATACGGAATTTACCTCGGCTGAAATCGATATCATTCCGCTCGTACTGCATATCCACAAGACGGTGGAGAATACGCTGGCGATTGTAGGTCTTGCCCTTTTCCATGTTCAACACAAAGCTTTGGTATTCTTCCGGCGAGCCCAGACCATAGATACAGGACACGGAGGCAACAATCAGTGTGTCCCGCCGTTCAAATAGAGCACGCGTGGCGGCATGGCGCAGTTTATCGATTTCATCATTGATATCGGCGTCTTTCTCAATGTACAAATCCTGCTGGGGAACATACGCTTCAGGCTGGTAGTAATCATAATAAGAAACAAAATACTCCACAGCGTTGTTGGGGAAAAACTCTTTGAATTCAGCGTAAAGCTGAGCAGCGAGGGTCTTATTATGGCACATCACGAGTGTGGGCTTCTGTAAACGCACCACGATATTTGCCATCGTGAAGGTCTTGCCAGAGCCAGTTACGCCGAGCAGGGTTTGCTTACGGTAGCCTTTTTGCAGACCATCCACCAGCTTATACACCGCCTGCGGCTGGTCACCGGTCATTTTGAAGTCAGAAACTAGTTCAAATTCAGACACAAGAAAAGTATATGCCAAATAATGTTGCGGTTCAATGCTTCATCTGTCATTCCGTGCTTGACACGGAATCCAGTGATAAATCTTCTGGATTCACTTCCCCAAATACTGCAGCGCCTGTTTTAGCTTTTCTTCAAGGGTGAGTTTCCCACCGCCCGGGAGGGTGGCAACAGCGCGGGTGGCTTCGGTAACGGAGTAGCCCAGAGAGACCAATGCAGTGACCACATCGGCGTTTTCCTGTGCGGCGCGTCCTGCCGGGGTGGAAACCATCACGCCGCCTACTTTATCCTTTAGCTCCAGAATCAGGCGGTCAGCGGTCTTCTTGCCAATGCCGGGAATAGTCGTCAGGATTTCCGTACTGGCGGAGGCAATCGCCATCGCCAGTTGGTCCGCACTCATTGCGGAGAGCATCCCCAGCGCTGTCTTCGGTCCCAGTCCAGAGACGGTAATCAATGTCTCAAAAAGCCGCAGTTCATCAATTGAACCAAAGCCATAGAGACTCATCTCATCTTCTCTGACATGCAGATGGGTATAGAGCTTCACTTCCCTGCCAATCATCCCTAAATCGCTCAGGACAGAAGTCGGCACGCTGATCTTAAAACCGACACCATTGACATTGACAATCATGCTATCCGTGCCGATGGCATCGATAATCCCCTGTAAACTGGCAATCATTTTCTACTCCTCCCAAAGGGTCTATTCGACTTTGGCTTCTCCCCGATAAGATTCTTCAAATGCATTTCACTGAGGTGGCAGAGCGCCACCGCGAGGGCATCGGCGGCATCACTCGGCTGGGGCAATTCCGATAAATTAAGCTGTAACTTGACCATCTGCTGAATCTGTTCTTTAGAACTGGCGCCGTAGCTGGTAACCCGATGCTTCACCTGTGCCGGAGTGTATTCATAGACGGGAAGATTTTGATTGGCGGCGACGAGCATAGCGACCGCCTGTGCCCGACCAATCGCCAGCGCCGTACTGACGTTATTGGAAACAAAAGGCTGTTCCACCGCAACGACATCCGGCTGGTAGCGTGCCACTACTTCCGAGAGACCTTTATATAGATTACTCAATCGCTCCGGCGGCGAGAGACGTGGTGAAGATTTCACAATACCACAGCTAACCATTTTCAGGTTGGCATCCGTGCTATCCACTACCCCGTACCCTGCCACAATTGTCCCCGGGTCAATGCCCAATACCCTCATCTTTTGCCTTTTTGTTATGTAAAATTTACTCCGAGTGAAAGGATTCTACCACATTATGATGTAAAGAGGGAAATTGGGGAAAGACTGACACCAAACGTCATTGCGAGAAGTCCCAACTTGTCGGGGCAACGCCGCCATTTCACACTGAAAAATTGCCCTGTGAGATTGCTTCGGGTACTACATAACCTCGTAATGGCATCCTTGTGAGACAAAAGCTCAAGGATATGGCGCAGTGTCTGATTATGAATGCGAAGTATAACTGAGTAGATTCCCAATCAGGCCAGGAATGACATTAATGTATGGATTTATTACGCTTTTTCGTAGGCGGCTAGCGCCGCATCTGAGAAATTGGCATTACTGGCGACTTTTTGCACATCATCCAGTTCTTCAAGATTTTCCAGCAACCTCAGTGTCTGGACTGCCTGTTTTTCTTCAAGGTCGATTGTCTGCTTGGCTATCATCGATACTTCAGCCAATTCAACGGCGATTTTCTCTTTTTCCAGAGCGGCTCTAACATCCTCCAGTTTTTGCGGCGTGGTGTAAATTGTTACGTAATCACCCTCAACATTAACATCATCCGCACCGAAATCAATTGCCTTCAGTGCCAGTTCCTCAGTATCAATGCCTTCGGCTTTCACTGTGATAACACCTCTGGAAACAAACAGCCAAGCAACACAACCACTCTCGCCGAGACTACCGCCGCCGCGGGCAAAGATATTACGCACACCCTGAACCGTACGATTGCGGTTATCGCTCAGCGCATTAACCAGAATAGCGCCGCCACCAGGGCCATAGCCTTCGAGCACCATCTCCACCATCGCCATACCCTCACCACCACCGCTCGCTTTCTGAATCGCCCGGCTGATATTATCCCAGGGCATACTACTGTCTTTCGCCCGTTGCACCGCCAGACGCAAAGAGTAATTAGCTTCAATATTGGAACCACCGTTACGCGCCGCCACAATGATTTCACGGGTTAGCTTGGTGAACATCTGACCGCGTTTGGCGTCAGTTGCCGCCTTTTGATGTTTGATAGAATGCCATTTAGAGTGACCGGACACCAGAGGCCCTCCTACTGAACTCAAACAAAAATACTTTTATAATATTATCACCCGGCTCACCTGCGGTCAAAGCAAAAACTATAAAATTTCCTCTACTTTAGGGGCAAGAACGCGCTCAGATACCGCTCCTACCACAGTATCCACTGCCACACCATCCTTAAAGAAAAGCAGGGTTGGGATTGACATTACCCTGTACTTGGCAGCAGTTTTCGGGTTCTCATCAACATTCATCTTGTAGAATTTGCATTTGCCATCATATTTCTGTGATAGTTTGTCAACGACGGGTGCTACCATCCGACATGGAACGCACCAAGGTGCCCACATATCAACAATGGTAGGCTGTTTTGATTTGATAACTTTTTGTTCAAACTCTTGGTCGGTGATGTCAGTTACCATCCAAGCTCCTTCTGTTGATTGAATTTACGTTAATATGCTAATGCCGATACCTTCCGTCTGTCAAGATGTTTTCGGACTTTTTCAGAACATATTTTCCAATTTTTTGATAAACATTCTTCAGGGTTCTGACACAATGGCCCACCACAAAAAAGTCCAGGAAATAACCACATCCCTTAGCATAGCCATTTTCTACGCCCAAATAAGTAGTACATTTCCATCTCATCTTTCTTGACCCACTAAGAGTGCATCAGGTATACTCCGAAATAGGGGGCATTGTACGAATGCATTCATTGGCTGAATATTCCCACAATAGAAACTTCAGCCAGTAATGACACCAGACATCCTGATGAAAATTGCGATTAGCGGGAAAGGTGGGGTGGGGAAGACTTTGCTATCTTCCCTCCTCTCAAAAACATTCGCTGAATCTGGCTACGCAGTACTAGCCATTGATGCTGACCCTGATGCCAATCTCGCCGCGACCCTTGGTTTCCCCTACCCCGATAAAATAACTCCCGTCTCCGAACTCACTGATCTTATCGAAGAAAGAGTTGGTGCTAAACCCGGTCAATCCAGCTCATTTTTCAAGCTTAATCCCAGGGTCGATGACCTCCCGGAAAAATATTCCGTCAAACTCGATGGCATCAAACTGATGGTGATGGGACGTATTAAAAGAGGCGGCACAGGTTGCTATTGCCCCGAAGGAGCTTTACTACAAGCCCTGCTCGCCCACCTCCTCCTGCAAAGAAATGAAGTGGTCATTCTTGATATGGAAGCTGGCATCGAACACCTGACCCGCGGAACGGCCAAAGCCGTTGACAAACTTATCGTCGTTGTAGAACCTGGACGAAGAAGCATTGAAACCGCCCAGAGAATCTTTGAACTGGCAAAGGACATCAACCTGAACAACATTGCCGTAGTGGGAAATAAGATTCAAAACCAATCCCAGAAAGAATTTATAATAAAAAATCTGCCTAACGCTGAATTTCTGGGCTTCATCCCGTATGACAACGCCATCATAAATGCCGACCTCGCCAATCGCTCCATCCTGAATTCCAGCCAGCCTGTCATTGCCGAGGTCAAAAAAATATACCGGACTTTGATTTCTGTCACTAAGATTCCAATCAAACAAAGTAAATAGGGATTTCACCAGCGAAATCTTAAAGACAAAACAAAACCAGGAGGATACCCGGTGCCATACGATACAACCAAGATGAAGGACTGGCAAATTGCCGAAGCCGCAGAAGAGAAATTGCCCACTCCCGATGAGTGGCAAGAAAGACTCGGCCTGAAAAAAGATGAGATGATACCATACGGGAAGACTCCTAAACTGGATTTTCATAAAATCATTGACCGCCTCAATAACAGACCTGATGGAAAATATATTGAAGTCACCGCCATCACTCCCACCCCACTGGGAGAAGGTAAAAGCACCACCTCTCTCGGCTTGATTGAAGGGCTGGGTAAGAGAGGCAAGAATGTGGGCGGCGCCCTCCGCCAACCATCAGGTGGTCCCACAATGAACGTCAAGGGCTCTGCTGCCGGCGGTGGTAATGCCCTCCTGATTCCAAGGACCGAATTCTCGATGGGTCTCACGGGCGATATCAATGATATTATGAATGCCCATAACCTGGCGATGGTCGCTCTGACTGCTAGAATGCAGCATGAGCGCAATTACAGCGACGCTCATCTACAAAAGCTCTCTAACATGCGCCGACTGGACATTGACCCAACCCGTGTGGAATTCGGGTGGGTTATGGACTTCTGTGCTCAGAGTTTAAGGAATATCATCATCGGTATTGGGGAGCACACGGATGGCTTTAGGATGCAGTCAAAATTCGGCATTGCCCCTAGCTCAGAACTGATGGCGATACTCGCCATTGTCCGTGACCTCGCCGATATGCGTGAGAGAATGGATAAAATTACCCTCGCCTTTGACAAGCACGGTAAACCTATCACTACCGGTGACCTCGAGGTTGGTGGTGCCATGACTGCATGGATGCGCAATACCATCAATCCTACCCTGTGCTATACTGCTGAATATCAGCCGGTAATGGTACATGCCGGTCCCTTCGCTAATATCGCTATCGGTCAGTCATCCATTATCGCCGACCGCCTTGGTTTGAAGATGTTTGATTACCATGTGACAGAGAGCGGTTTTGCGGCAGAGAGCGGTTTTGAGAAATTCTGGAACGTAAAGTGCCGACTGAGCGGACTGAGACCTCACGTCTCTGTGCTCGTCACCACCATCCGTGCCCTCAAGATGCACGGCGGCGGTCCCAAGGTAGTAACAGGACTGCCACTTCCTAAAGAATATACCAAAGAGAACGTCAAACTGGTTGAGGCTGGTTTGCCTAATATGCTACACCATATCCAAACCATTAAAACGGCTGGTGTTCACCCAGTGGTGTGCATCAATAATTTCACTACTGACACTCCTGAAGAAATCAAGGCTGTGAAGAGAGCTGCCGAAGCGGCGGGCGCTCGCTGTGCTGTTTCTACCCACTGGGCTCAGGGTGGTGAAGGCGCTCTGGAACTGACAGATGCCATCATAGACGCCTGCAAGGAAAAGAATGGATTCCAGTTCCTTTACCCCAATGAAATGAAATTGAGACAGAGGGTAGAGAAGATTGCCAAGATAGTTTATGGCGCCGACGGCGTTGATTGGTCACCAGAGGCAACCGCAAAAGCGGAGAAATTTGAAAGTGACCCGGCTTATGATGAATACAGTACGATGATTGTCAAAACACAACTGAGCCTGAGCCACATGCCAGAGAAGAAGGGCGTGCCCAAGAACTGGAGACTACCCATCCGGGATATTCTCCTCTACTCAGGTGCCAAATTCCTTTGCCCCTGCGCCGGTACTATCAGCCTGATGCCCGGCACCGCATCCAACCCGTCTTTCCGCAGAGTCGATGTGGACGTCAAAACAGGGAAGGTAACCGGCTTGTTCTAAATCATTAACGAGGGTAACTGATTGGGTTTCAGAATAGCAGTAGCCGGCAAGGGTGGTTGTGGAAAAACTTCCATTACCACTCTTGTTATCCGCTACCTCAAGAAAAATGGTAAAGTGCCCATCCTGGCAGTGGATGCCGACCCTAACGCCAACCTCGGCGAAAGCCTGGGGTTGAAGATCAAGCAAACTATCGGCACGGTATTGGATAGTTTCCAGCACGAAAAAATAATTATCCCTTCGGGAATGACTAAAGAGGCTTACTTGGAATACAAGCTGAACGAGACTATCGTGGAGAGTAACAGCATTGACCTCATCACGATGGGACGCGGACAAGGTCCGGAATGCTATTGCTACCCTAATCTTATCCTGAAAAAATTCATCGAGGGGTTATCTGATAATTATGCCTATGTGGTGATGGATAATGAAGCCGGGATGGAGCACCTGAGCCGCAAAACCACAGAGAATGTGGATGCATTACTACTCGCCTCCAATCATTCGGTCAAAGGCATACGCGCTATCGCCAGAATACTAGAATTGGTTTATGAATTAAAATTAAACATAAAAAAGAAATGGGTAGTCATCAATCTTGTCCCGGGCAAGCTGGACCCGCTGGTTGTCAAGGAATTAGAGCGGCTGGGGCTTAAACCTGATATCATCATCCCAGAAGACAAAGAGCTATATCACTATGACCTGCAACAAAAGCCTTTATTAGAGATGCCGGATACCTCTTCTGCTGTCCGCGCCATCGATAAATTGATGACTCAAACCCTCGGCTAGACAGACAACAAATAACCCTGAAAACTGGCACTTAGACCAAAAAACCTCTATAATAAGGTTACAAGGGGACATATGACAGCGAAAATCATCAGCGGCGTTGAAGTTGCCGCACAAATCAGGGTAGAGATTAAACAAGAGGTTGAACAACTCAAAGCAAACCACAACCTCATCCCAGGACTGGCAACCGTTCTTCTGGGAACGGACCCGGGTTCTTTGTCCTACATAACCGGTAAAGAAGAGACTGCCAAAGAACTCGGCTTTTATTCGGAACGGATTGACCTACCGGAAACCACCTCACAGAAAGACCTGCTCGCACTAATTGATAAATTGAACAAAGAGCCGAAAATTCACGGTATCCTCGTGCAGATACCACTACCCAAGCACATCAATGAAAGTGAGGTACTCTACGCCATCAACCCTAAGAAAGATGTGGATGGTTTCCATCCTGTCAACATAGGCAAGCTGATGATTGGCGAGGCAGATTATCTCCCGTGCACACCGGCCGGTATTCAGCAGTTGCTCATTCGCTCCGGTGTTAAAACCGAGGGGGCTGAGGTTGTGGTAGTGGGTAGAAGCAATATTGTCGGCAAGCCTATCGCCAATATCCTCTTCCAGAAGGCGAAGGGCGCTAATGCTACCGTCACAATCTGTCATACCCGCACCCGTGACATGGCGTTTCACACCCGCCGGGCTGACATACTTATCGTCGCCACCGGCAGACCCAAAGCCATTACCGCCGATATGGTCAAGGCAGGCGCCGTAGTCATCGATGTCGGAGTTAACCAGATTGGCACAACTAAGAGTGGCAAGAGAATTCTAGTCGGAGACGTGGACTTTGATACAGTGAAGGAAAAGGCTTCTATGATTACACCGGTACCGGGTGGCGTC
>JAPLHG010000036.1:0-5163 GCA_026389745.1 Chloroflexota bacterium
TAGCTATTTTTATATCATGGCTTGCCCCTGTGGAAACTTCATTGTATATGAGTTTCTCGGTAGCATGCCCAGCCAGAAGAACAGCTATCTCATCCTTTTTAAAAGATTGATTCTTAAGATAACGGTCTTCTGCCAACTGTTTTGTGTAACCAAGCGCCATACCACGAGCAATGATAGAAATCTTATGTGGTGGTTCGGCATTGGGTAACATCTTTGCCACCAGAGCATGCCCGGCTTCATGGTAGGCGGTGAGTTCTTTTTCTTTAAGGCTGAGTCGCTTACTGCGCCGCTCGGGACCTATACTAACCTTATCAATGGACTCTTCCAATTCCTTCATTTCAATAGCTTTTTGACCTTGCCGAGCCGCGAGGATAGCCGCCTCGTTCACAAGGTTAGCTAGATCAGCACCACTAAACCCGGCTGTTTCTTTTGCCAGTGTATCCAGATTGACCGATGGCGCCAGAGGCTTGTTTTTAGTGTGGACTTTAAGAATAGCGGCACGACCGGTCACATCGGGTAGGTCAAGCACCACCCGACGGTCAAAACGACCGGGTCGTAAAAGTGCTGGGTCTAGAATGTCTGGGCGGTTAGTTGCCGCCAGCACAATGACACTAACATTGGTATCAAAACCATCCATCTCAGTGAGAATCTGGTTCAGGGTTTGCTCACGTTCGTCGTGACTACCACCCAGTCCGGCACCGCGATGACGACCGACAGCATCAATTTCATCGATAAAGATAATGCAGGGAGCGCGGCGTTTTGCCTGTTCAAAGAGGTCGCGCACGCGGGAAGCGCCCACACCAACAAACATCTCCACAAATTCACTGCCACTGATGGAAAAGAAGGGCACGCCTGCCTCTCCAGCGATGGCACGGGCAAGCAATGTTTTGCCGGTACCCGGAGGTCCGACGAGGAGTATACCCTTGGGGATACGCGCCCCGAGAGATGTGAAACGCTCACGAGTTTTCAGGAAGTCAACCACTTCATGCAGTTCTTGCTTGGCTTCATCAACACCAGCAACATCATCAAAGGTTACTTTGGGTTTATCCCCGGGAAACAAGCGGGCATTACTGCGGCCAAAACTCATTGCCTGGTTATTAACTCCACGAGCTCGGAAGAATAGAAAGAAGATGATTGCACCAAAAAGAAGCATCGGCAGGAAGCTGAAGAGAAGACTACCCCAATCAATACTACTGGGTTGTATAACATAGTCCAGACCAGCAAGCTTCAAATCTGTAATATCAAAAAGGCTCATATCGCCCTTGTAACTCTTTAGTTGTGTGCCATCTTGTGCGGTAATATCTAACCATTGACCATTAACGACGAGCTTCTTAATTTCGTCGTTCTGTGACATAGTGACAACCTGGCTGATGGGGATTTCCTGAGGAACGGCTGTCGGCGTACGGAGTACCCATGTGACCAGAATAATACCGCAGATGAAGATTAGTAAATATATTAAACTAATACTACGAATCTTGGATTTTGGTTTCATTATTTACCTCTGTTAGCTATTGAGCTACAATTACATTATAACAAAATCGACGCAAATTAAATAGCAAACCTCACTCCGTACTTTAGTACAGGTCTCTCTATTCTCTGGAATCCGCATTGATTTCCTTTGCCTGACGTGATATACTTTACCGTGTAAAGGCATTGAAGGAGCAGAGTAAGAGAACTTCTGATACCCAGCGAGTCTGAGATAGTGAGAGCAGACGTATCTGATTCTCTGAAAATCACTCCTGAGCTACCAACCGAACCGTTCTGCCAGAATGGAAGAACCAAGTAGAGTTGGTCGGTGCTGTCAGCCGTTATCAGAGACACGGGTATATTATGTGCCCTGAAAGAGAGCCCCGATCCCGTACCAAGTATGGGACAAGTTTTTCGGGGAAATAGGGTGGTACCGCGGGTCATCGAATCCCGTCCCTGAACGGACGGGATTTTTTATTTATACAAAACCAAATAGGAGCAGCAACATGTTCAAATCAGTGAATAGTCGGGTCAATTTTCCGCAAACGGAAGAGAAGTTTCTGGACTTCTGGAAACAAAACAATATCTTTGAAAAGAGCGTGCAGAATCGCGAGGGCAGACCCCGCTTCACTCTTTATGAAGGACCGCCTACCGCTAACGGCAGCCCGGGTATTCATCATGTTCTCGCTCGTGCCTATAAAGATATCATCACCCGCTATAAGGTGATGAAAGGCTATTATGCTCCGCGTATCGCCGGCTGGGATACCCACGGTTTACCTGTTGAGTTGGAAGTGGAAAGGGAACTTGGCTTCTCCAGCAAATCGCAGATTGAAAAATACGGCGTGGAACAATTCAATGCTAAATGCCGGGCAAGTGTTTTCAAATACCTGAAAGAGTGGGACTCTCTCACCGAAAGAATTGCTTACTGGGTTGACCTCGAACACGCTTACATCACGATGAATAATAGCTACATCGAGTCGGTCTGGTGGGCAATCAAGCAGATGTGGGACAAGGGGCTGATTTATCAGGGATATAAGGTCACGCCTCACTGTCCGCGCTGTGGCACATCCTTAAGCTCTCATGAAGTCGCCCTCGGCTATCAGGACGATACCGAAGACCCATCCGTGTATGTAAAGTTCAAAGTTGCGAAGTCATTATATAAAAAACCTGGCTTTCTAGACGAACTACGTAAATACTACGGTAACCGAGTAACTGATTTTGCTGAATCGTTGCTCAAATTAGCAGGAGAGAAACTGATTTACCTTTTGGCATGGACAACAACTCCATGGACATTACCTGGTAATACTGCTCTTGCCGTCGCTCCGAATGCGGAATATGTAATTGTGGAACACGAAGATTCATTCCTAATCTTAGCGGCTGCCAGACTCAACGCTGTTGGCTTGCAAGATTCGAAAATCGCTAAATACGTCAAAGGCAGTGAATTAGAAAATTTAAGGTATGAGCCTCTATTTAACCCCCTAGAGTATGGTATTCCTGTTGCCCGCATGGATGTCCGTCAATCAACTGGCGAACCTTCTTCTGATATTGTGTGGGGGAAGGGTGGAGTTTTGAATTATCCAGTCATTACCACCGATTTTGTCTCTATGGAAGACGGCACAGGCATTGTGCATATTGCACCTGCGTATGGCGAAGCCGACTATCAAGCAGGACAGGAGAACGGGTTGGATTTTGTCCACAACGTAGATTTACAGGGTAAAATAATCGGTAATTATCCGTTCGCCGGCAAATTCATTAAAGCTGCCGACCCTCTGGTACTGGAAGACCTGAAGAAACGCGGGCTTCTTTTCAAAAGCGGCACTGTCCACCATACTTATCCCTTCTGCTGGCGGTGCAGTGCTCCCCTGCTCTCCTATGCTAAGGAGACCTGGTACATCAGAACCACTGCCGTGAAAGCTGCGCTTATCAACGGCAATAAGGAAATTCATTGGTACCCGGAGCACATCAAGTCCGGTCGTTTCGGCGACTGGCTTAAGAACAATGTGGACTGGGCATTTTCCCGCGAGCGCTACTGGGGCACTCCCCTGCCCGTCTGGAAATGCGAAAAGTGCGGGGCTTTTGAATGTGTCGGCGGTGTCAATGAGCTAAAGAGTAAGCCCAGTTTTAGCGGACTGAAAGAACCGCTCGACTTACACCGTCCCTTTGTAGACGATGCTACCTTCGCCTGCGGCAAGTGCGGGGAGCTGATGAAACGCGTCCCTGAAGTGATTGACTGTTGGTTTGATTCCGGCTCTATGCCCTTTGCTCAGGTGCATTATCCGTTTGAAAACAAAGAGTTATTTGATAAGGATTTGAAGCAGGCAGACTATATCTGCGAGGGGGTTGACCAGACCCGGGGCTGGTTCTACAGCCTGCATGCTATCTCAACGCTCCTGTTCAATCGCTCGTGCTACAAGAACTGCATCTGCCTGGAGCTTGTCCTCGATGCCAAGGGCGAAAAGATGAGCAAGAGTCGCGGCAATGTAGTAAAACCGATGGAAGTGGTCAAACTGCATGGGGCCGATGCCCTGCGCTGGTACTGCTATACCTCAGCACCTCCGGGCAGTGTGCGCCGTTTTGATACTAGGATGGTCGGTGACATCACACGCCAGTTCCTACTTACCCTATGGAACGTGTACTCCTTCTTTATTACTTATGCCAATATTGATAAATACACTCCCAACCCGAAGAGAACAACTACAGAACTACCAGAGCTTGACCGATGGCTCCTCTCCGAGCTTAATCAATTGATACTGGACGTCGATTCAGCGCTAGAAAACTATAACCCCACCAGCGCCGGTCGCAAGATAGAGGATTTCGTTGATATGTTGTCTAACTGGTACGTCCGGCGGAGTCGGCGGCGTTTCTGGAAGAGTGAGAGCGATACCGATAAATTATCCGCCTACAATACTCTTTACCAGTGTCTGGTAACGGTATCCAAATTGATGGCACCGTTTACACCATTCGTTGCCGAGGAGATTTATCAAAATCTGGTGCGAGCGACAGATAAAAACGCCCCTATCAGTGTCCACCTGACTGATTTTCCTGTGGCAGACGAAAGTCGAATTGACCGTGACCTATCTGAAGATATCCGCTTAGCTATGAAGATATCCAGTCTCGGTCGAGCCACTCGTGCTAAAGCCGGCATCAAAGTACGCCAACCTTTAGATGCTAGTCACGTCATAAATAGTCCTGAAAATAAACGAGCCCTTGATAGCGAGGCAACCAAGCAATCGGTGCAGGATGAACTGAATGTAAAGTGGATAAAGCTGGCTACACAAGAAGAGTTAGCAGCTATGGCTACAAATCCTGACTATGTGGTTGACGATGTATCCACTCCTTCTACGGCAATATGTATCAACATTACTCCCCAGCTCGCGGCAGAAGGTCTGGCGCGTGAGATTGTGCACCGACTTCAAACGATGCGTAAATCGGCAGGGTTTGACATCGCCGACTATATTACCACATATTACCAGAGTGATGATTATGTCGGGCAAGTGATGACCGATACTAAAATTGCCGACTATATCAAACAGGAAACGTTATCACACGAACTTATCGACAATAAACCAGAAGAAGGCATTTATACCGAGACTTTCAAACTCTCGGGACACTCAATAGTTCTCGGGGTGAAGAAGCTCAGCTAAGAGCAAAAAAGGAGAGGGCGCTAGCCCTCTCCTTTAAAATCCCCCCCCCCCC
>JAPLHG010000036.1:5198-11138 GCA_026389745.1 Chloroflexota bacterium
GGGTGTTTCCGTCAGTGTAACTTTAACCGTTATCTGGTCGGCACCGCGCCAATAAACTATTTCTACTTCCTGCCCGATTCCCGCCTGCTGAATAGCATCAGTTAACTGCGAAGAACTGGTGATATTCTGCCCATTAAACTTCACGATGATATCATTTATCTGAAACTCGGTTTTGTCGGCAGGGCTATCGGCGTTAACGGCTGTAACCAATGCCCCTTGAGTAGCCTGCAATCTATACCAGAAAGCATATGAAGCATTCATCGTCTCGGTATCTACTCCCAAATATGGGCGAACAATATAACCTTTATTAATCAATTCCTGAATGATTGGGGCTGCTTCGTTAACACTAATAGCATAACCAACCCCTTCTATATCCGTTGCTACTGCCTTGGCATTAGTAATGCCAATAACTTCACCAGCCATATTCACCAGTGGCCCGCCACTATTGCCCGGGTTGATAACAGCGTCTGTTTCAATAAGACCGGATATTTCCTGACCGTTCTCATCTGTTATAGAAACATTCTCACGACTGACGTTTCCCTGTGTTACTCTGATTCCTTCGCCCAAAGAGTTACCAATCGCTATTACCCAATCGCCCACCCTCAGCTTGTCGGAATCTCCGATTGAGACGGCCGGCAAACCCGTAGCATCCACTTTCATCACCGCCAAATCAGAGATGGCATCGGTCTTTACCGTCTTAATATCCACAGGCAAACTCCTACCATCATCGAGGGTAACCATGATACTGGTGGCTCCTGCTACAACGTGAGTGTTGGTGACAATTAAACCGTCTGTGCTGATTATCCACCCTGACCCAGCGCCTTCCTGTTCCTGTGAATAAGGCCTCCCAAACACGTCATAACCCGTTACGGTTGCCTTCACATTGATTGCCACTACGGATGGCTTGACCTTAGCGACGACATCAGCAATGCTGGATAGCGGTTCACCAGAACTAACGGACTTAGACAGGTCAATACCAGTAGTAGAGGCTGTGGACTGTGTTTCTTCGACTGATGTAGTTGTCGATCTGGTGGTTGTTTCTGTCTTTTGAATCAACTGACACCCGGAAGCCAGCATCAAAGACACTACAAGGGAAATTAAGGCAATTGGCAGAACTGATTTTCTGATTTTCATATAAAGGCACCTCTAAACATATTGTAACGGCAGCGCCAGAAAAAAGTTGGCCGTATTACTTTATCTCCACCTTTATTATTATACTGTTGCATGGTAAAGACAGGGTAAATTCTATCTCCTTTTGGTTGATATTGTCCGATTATATCTTCTGGTGGGCCAATTAAAATATAAAGGGGCTGGGTTTAACCCGACCCCTTTATTCTAGTTTCTTACCGTGTGTCGATTATTTGACAGGGATTTGAGGCAATTGCGATAGCGCTTCCTTTATCTTTGCTTCAGGATATTCGAAGTCCTCCAGCTTGCCAGCTAAGTAGGCATCATAAGCGCCCATATCAAAATGCCCGTGCCCACTGTGAGCCAGCAGGATAACCTTTGACTTACCCTCTTCGCGGCACTTGATAGCCTCATCGATGGTTACCCTAATAGCATGATTGGTCTCCGGAGCACTGATGTAGCCTTCGGTACGGGCAAATTGAATACCAGCCTCAAAAGTAGCCAATTGCGGCACAGCTTTGTCTTCAATAAGTCCTAACTTGACCAGATGGCTTACAATTGGTGCCATACCATGGTAGCGTAACCCTCCGGCATGAAGCGGTGCTGGTATAAATGTATGCCCCAGAGTGTGCATGAAGGCAATCGGCGCCATACCGGCAACATCACCATAGTCATAGGCAAGAAGACCTTTGGTGATTGACGGAGAGCCAGTTGGTTCAACACAGATGACCTTCAGGTTCTTCTTTTTACCAGCAATCTTGTCTTTGACGAATGGCAAAAACATACCAGAGGCGTTGGAACCTCCGCCGACACAAGCGACAATGATATCCGGATAGACACCTATTTTCTCCATTAACTTCTTGGTTTCCAAGCCGATAATCGTCTGGTGCATCAGAACATGGTTTAGAACACTCCCCAGAGAATACCTCGTACCCTCATGGGTAGCGGCGTCCTCTACCGCTTCACTGATGGCAATGCCAAGACTGCCCGGATGGTTAGAGTCTTCCGCCAGAAGTTTTTTCCCTATCTGGGTATCGGGACTGGGGCTGGCAACACACTTCGCTCCCCAGACCTCCATCAGATTACGCCGGTAGGGTTTTTGCTGATAGCTAATTCTGACCATATAGACCTTCAACTCTATGCCGAAATACATACAAGCCATCGCCAGAGCACTCCCCCACTGTCCTGCACCTGTTTCAGTGGTGATACGCTTGATACCCGCTTTCTTATTGTAGTAAGCCTGAGCGACGGCGGTATTGGGCTTATGGCTACCTGCAGGGCTTGTACCCTCAAACTTGTAATAGATTTTCGCCGGTGTGTCCAGCGCCTTTTCCAGTTTGTGGGCACGGAAGAGAGTGGTTGGTCTCCAACTACGATAAATCCTCTGCACCTCTTCTGGAATGTCAATATAGCGCTCTTTGCTGAATTCCTGCTTGTTCAACTCATCACAGAACAGGAACGGAGGCAACTGAGTAGGCTCCTTAGTCTGCGGGTTAAGCAAGGGCGGCAATGGTTCCGGCAAGTCTGCCTGAATGTTATACCACGCCGTAGGCATATCATTTTCGTCTAAAATATATTTGGTTTTCTCTTTGTCCACTTTAGTACTCCTTTTAATTTATTTTTGAATTTGGTACTCAGCGATAAATTTCAGAGTTCATTTTCTTTCGTTATGGCCCACGGGGGCCAATATCTTGAAATTCTAGCCATTTCTCTTAACCTCCATCCATTTTTTTCTCTGGATGCATATAAATAAAAAGCCCCTCAGCCCTTAAAGGGGCGAGAGGCTTTAGCTATCGCGGTGCCACCCTTATTCGGTCAGTCATTCTCTAATGAGAAGTCTGACTCTCATTTACAGGTACGATCCTTCGGCCGAAGGACAATATACCATGGGATTGTAACGCTTCCCTTTGCGTCAAAGCCTACTCATTTTTATAACTTTCGGTTTGCAGCTCCCAGGTCCATTCAATCTCTGCGCTGGTATCGGCTCACACCTGCCCCGACTCTCTGAACCTCACTAAAGACCTACTATTCCTGCTCCTAGCCTTTACATATTCAGTTTCAATGACTAATAAGAAGATAGCACGGCTTTAGGAGATTTGTCAACTGTAGCATGATTTTCCTTAGAAAATTGGATAGGAACCTCTCTTCTTAATAAGCACAATGGCAAATTTTGTCCAACCCGCCATAAATGATATAATAGTTGTGCTAACGCTACTTCGCTTCTAGTGAAGATAAATTTTGAGATGGACCCAATTGAGTTGATTTTCGATCCTGAGTCTGTGACAGTTGTCGGTGCGTCTAATGACCTTACCAAGTGGGGTGCAGGCATCTTCGCCCGTATTTCAAATGCCCCGACGGTCAAAAAACTAAAGAGCAATGGGGTGTTTGTGTACCCTACTCCTGAAAGAGCTGTTAAAGTACTGGCGCACCTGTACGAGTGCAGGCAATATCTAAATAATTTATAGCCGAATGAGAGAGGGTGAATACGGAAACCGTTTCTTTATCAGTTACAGAATTACAGACCATCGCCAAAAAGTTACGACGCGATATTGTTACGATGATTGGCAAAGCAGGCAGTGGCCACCCCGGAGGTTCACTTTCTGCTGTGGAAATTGTTACTGCTCTTTATTTCAAGGTAATGCGCCACAAACCAGACGACCCGCACTGGTCAGAGCGCGACCGTTTCGTACTGAGTAAAGGGCACTCCGCTCCGGTGCTCTATTCAGCACTGGCGGAATCAGGTTATTTCCCTACTGGAGAACTCCCTACCTTGAGAAAATTCGGTAGTAGTCTGCAGGGACATACCGATTGCAATTGTACTCCGGGAGTGGAAATGTCAGCTGGTTCACTCGGGCAGGGACTATCCTTTTCCATTGGCATTGCTTTAGCAGGCAGGTTGAATAAACAAAATTATCATGTCTACACTCTACTCGGTGACGGTGAGTGCGAAGAAGGTCAGGTCTGGGAAGCCGCAATGGCAGCGGCACATTTTAAGATCGATACTCTGACTGCTATCGTCGATAAGAACGGGCTACAAATAGATGGCTGGACCAAAGATATTATGAACACAGAGCCCTTTGCTGAAAAGTGGCAAGCTTTCGGATGGCATACTATTGAAATTGACGGGCATAATTTCAATCAACTGATTGGCGCCTTTGAACAGGCAAAAACTATCAAGGGTAAACCCACTGTCATCATTGCTCATACCATTAAAGGCAAAGGTATCAGCTTTATGGAAAACAATGTTGATTTCCATGGGAAAGCTCCGAATCCCGCTCAAGTTGAACAAGCCTTGAAGGAGTTAACTTAGAGTGGGAAGAACTGCATCATTCCGTGAGGCATACGGCAAAACACTGCTTGACCTGGGCAAAGAAAACCCGGACATTGTGGTATTGGATGCCGACCTTTCCCATTCCACGATGACATATTACTTTGCCGACCAATTCCCAGAGCGTTTCTTCAACTGTGGCATTGCTGAGCAGAATATGGTGAGTATCGCCGCTGGTCTGGCGATCTCAGGGAAAATACCCTTTGCCAGCACTTTTGCTGTCTTTGCGCCGGGAAGATGTTTCGACCAGATACGGGTATCAGTTGCGCAACCCCACCTGAATGTTAAAATCGTTACCACACACAGCGGTCTCACCGTTGGCGAAGATGGCGCCTCCCATCAGGCGATTGAAGATTTAAGTCTGATGTCCTCACTACCGGGGTTTACAATCATTGTACCGGCGGATGCCATTGAGACAGCGCAAGCGGTAAGAACTGCCGCCACTAATAAAGGACCTTTCTATATCAGGTTATGCCGTCCCGAAGGCACACTGGTTTATGATGAAAAATACCGTTTCAATCTGGGGAAGGCAAATGTCCTGAAGGCAGGTTCAGATGCTACTATCATTGCTATCGGGCTATTGGTAGCGCCGGCAATTGAAGCCGCCGAAAATCTAGAACGACAGGGCGTAGATTGCCGGGTATTGAATATGTCCACCCTAAAACCAATCGACGAGACAGCCATCAATCAAGCGGCAATGGAAACAGGGGCGATTGTTACTGCCGAAGAACATCTTGAACACGGTGGTCTTGGCAGTGCGGTCGCCAATGTAGTCGCTAAGAATTACCCGGTACCAGTAGAAATGGTGGCGCTTAAAAATACCTACGCCAGATCCGGGAAACCTGCGGAATTGCTTGAAAAGTATGGACTAACCACAAAAGGGATTGAGCAGGCCGTACGGAGAGTCCTAGAAAGAAAAATATGCTAGGCACTGCCGGTGTCAGCAGGCTTCTCTATATGCCGGGTACGGAAGTAATGGGTAATACCAACAAGACTTGGCAAGCCAATGCCGTACAATACTAAGAGTCCAGAAACACCCTGCCGCCAGCAAATCAGTGGCAGGGTGGTAAACAACGCCGCACTAGCCCAAAGCACATTCTTCTTAATCAGCAGAACAACAATTGCCGGCCCAGCTACAATTAACATCGGCTTGGTGATAAGTGCCAACATAACCCCGATGGTAGTAGCCTCTCCCCTACCGCCTCTGGAACCGAGAAACACGGGCCAGTTATGCCCAATCACTACCGCCAATCCGGTTGCCAGGACAACAGGCTGAGAGGCATCTAACCACTGAGCGACAAGGATAGCCAGATAACCCTTGGTAGTATCAATGAAAAAGATGAGAATGCCTACTTTATGTCCCAGTTCGTGGTAAGCATTACGGGCGCCCATGTTGCCATCGCCCATCTGACGAATGTCTTTACCAGTCAATCTCTGCCCGATGGCATAAGCCGACGGGAAGTCGCCCATAATGTACCCGAGCA
>JAPLHG010000036.1:11193-20742 GCA_026389745.1 Chloroflexota bacterium
ATTTGAACCCACAAGGATTACTCCGGCGGATTTTAAGTCCGCTGCGTCTGCCATTCCGCCATCCCGGCGCGCTGAATCATTTTAACGCTTTTGCAGTAAATATTTCAATAGAGGGAAACTGATGAGGCAGTGACGACACAAGAGGCCCTAAAAACAACTGGAGGCGACGAGCGGATTCGAACCGCTGAATAGAGGTTTTGCAGACCCCTGCCTTGCCACTTGGCTACGTCGCCTCGAAGAGTCTTCGAGTTATTTCCTATTTTAATCGGAACACGTCTCCCAATGCAAGCAGAGTAAGCCTCTCTAGGCTTGATTGTGGAGACAATGATGTGTTAATTTTAAAGTCAGCCACGTAACAAAGAGAATAGCTATGAATAACGTGGATTTCTCACTGAACGGTAAGGTTGCTCTCATCACAAGGGGTAGTCGTGGCATCGGACGCCTCTAAATACGTTACCGGAGCGACTATCGTGTTTGATGGCGGCGAGAAAAGCTAACAGCGGGCAGGGGGAGGGTTTATAAAGTGACGGCCGACTTGGCGCAGGGAATTATAGACTTGCTCCGTCAGAAAAAGCTGACGCTGGGGGTGGTGGAATCAGCGACCGGCGGATTGATTTCTCACCTCATCACCAATGTACCCTTTAGTTCTGACGTTTATCAGGGGTCAATTACCGCATACAGCAATGATGTCAAAATTAGAGTGGTGGGCGTAAAAGAAGCGACTATTCAGAAATACGGTGCGGCCAGCAAGCAGGTCGCAGAGGAAATGGCTAAGGGTGGCAGGAAAATGCTGGGCGTGGACATCTGCATTGCGGATACCGGTATTGCGGGACCTGGTGGCGCCACCTCAGGAAAACCCGTGGGACTTTTCTACATCGGATTATCCCACTCCGGCGGCACCTTCAGTCGGAAACACCTCTTTAACGGCATCCGTGAAGACAACAAAAAGAGCGCGGCTAATGCGGCGCTAATATGGGTGGGGGAGTATTTGGGGAGTTTGGGGTGAAGCGGCAAGTTCAGAAAAATTTTCCTCTTGACATATTTCTGGTTAGGGCACATTATTTAGGTACAAACCTCTGATTTTAATCACAAGGAGGCAGCAATGTACCAGCACATTATGGTGCCCCTGGACGGCTCGGAACTGGCGGAATGTGTCTTATCACACGTGGAGATGATTGCAAAATCTTGTCAGGTCCCCCGAATAACCCTCATCCGCGTGGCAACACCCCTGAAACTCTATAGTGGTTTCGATTACGGTGGCTTAGAAGTGGCTATGGCCGCCGAAGTGATGCAACGCATCGAGGACGATAACGTAAAAACCGCCGAAGAGTATCTCCAGAAGCAGGTACAGCGCTTGGAAACTAAGGGGATTATAGCACAGGCTGAAGTTGTCTTCGGAGATATTGCCGATTCGCTGATCAACTTTGCTGAAAAGAATAGGGTTGACCTCATTATCATTGCCACACACGGACGCTCCGGCATAAAGCGATGGGTATTGGGAAGCATCGCCGACCGTATCTTGAGGACATCCAAAATACCAATCTTGATGGTGCAGCCACAGGATTCAGGGGCCACAGCTTAATTTTTAATCAGTTGGGATTAAGTGAATCAGAGTTTGTAACCACCAATCCAATCGTGATAAGATATTTTCCCGTACGCTATTAAACTAAATGAATAATAGCACGGCTTTAGGAGCGACGAATAATATGAGAGTAAACACCAAAAAGACCTTCTGCCCCAATTGTCAGAGGTTAGTTACAGGGCGTGCACAATCTGCGGATGATACCATTAAGGTCTCATGCCCGCGATGTAATGAGGTCATCTGGCTCTGGGACGGCACCAAGTGGCTTCAGCTTAGAAAATAATATCAAATTAAATGATGTAAACCGTATCATTGTAGTTTATCGAGATTTTATCCAGATTCTCGCGATAGTAATGTACGGCATTTGGGAGATTATCCAGAATATCCTTGGCCGTCATACCGTCAGGGCCCTTCTCTTTGGCTGTTAAATCCCCTGAGAGTCCGTGAATAAAGACCCCGGTTCTGGCCGCTTCTTCGATATTTAGGCCCAAGCAGAACATTGCGGCAATGGTGCCGTTCAGGACGTCGCCACTGCCGGCAGTCGCCATGCCTGCCTTGCCTTCGGTATCACCGGAAGTGTTGATGAATACCCTGCCGTCCGGACAGCCGATTAGTGAGTGTGGTCCTTTCAGAACTATATGCGCATTTAATCCCCGTGCCTTGGCCTGTAAAATATTCACCCTGTCCTTCTCTATTTCGGACCTCTCCATATTGGACAGCCGCGACATCTCTCCCAAATGGGGCGTTAATATCGTAGCTGGCTTCCTCTTTTTGATAATATTCATATCACTGGCAATTGCCGTGAGCCCGTCGCCGTCAATTAATAGCGGTTTCCCAATCTCGCTTACGAGCAATCTTACTAATTTCTGTGTCTCTTCATCCAGAGACAAACCGGGACCCAGAATCACCATTTTCATTCTATTCGCAAGCTTCAGGAGGTCATCTCTATTTACCATGGCAATGCTTCCCGAGGCAGTTTCTTTCTGAGGATGTATTATGACTTCTCTGCCTCTCTTCGCCACCGAGGGGGCCATCGACTTCGGACAAGCCAGATGGATATAACCACCGCCTGATTTCAGGAAAGAATAAGCAGAAGCATGGGGTGCCCAGTAATAGTTAGCCGCACCGGCAATCACCAACACCGGTCCGTAATCCATTTTATTTGTATCGGCCTGCCTCTGCGGGAGGGGAACGGGCTTGGCAATCTCTACCTTAATGGAGTCGGAGTTATAAAGAGAAGGAGGAAAAGAAATATGAGATACATACAGTTTCCCTCCGCGACCGTAGCCAGGGTACAGAAGATTACCAATTTTCGGTAGGCCGAACGTGACAGTTATATCTGCCTTTATGGAAACGCCCATTTCCCGGCCACTATCACCATTGATGCCCGAGGCAATATCAACCGCAAAGACCTTCTTGCCGCTGGCATTCACTATCTCGATAGTTTGGCGGAGAATACCATCAACATCCCTATCCAGTCCGGTACCAAGCAGGGCATCCACAATGGCATCAACCCCCGCAACACTACTCTTGGTTTGTCGGGCTGACTTAACTTCCTTAATCGTAATCGGAAACCGCTCAATGATTTCGATGTTCTTTTTTGCCGCACCCTGATATTTTTCCCTATCTGCGAGCAGAAGCACTCTGACTTCGCCACCGGAAGAATGGAGTTTCCGTGCCACAACAAAGCCATCGCCGCCGTTATTACCCGGGCCACAGAGGACAGCGAAAGTCTTACCCTCTATGCCGAATTCTTTTTGAATGACAGAATAAACAGCCTCGCCGGCATTCTCCATCAGGATTTCTGTCGGGATACCATATTCGGCTACCGCAAGTTTATCCAGTTGCCTGATTTCTGCTACACGGCATACTTTCATTTCCAGGACCTCCTCATTGGATTTTCAGCACCGCCGCTCCCTGTATTTTGACCTGCTTGAGCAACAGCAGAGCTTCATTTGCCTGCTCCAATCCAAACTTCTGCACCTCGGGAACAATGGGGATTTTCGCCGCCAAAGGCAGGAAGTCCTCAATGTCCTTGCGTGTGATATTGGCAACACTTTTTATTTCCTTCTCATCCCACAACAATTGAGCATAGTCCATTGGCGGGACAGGGTTCCTCTTACGAATCACGGCGATGACCAACCTGCCGCCCTTTTCCAGAATACTCAGTGCCGTTGGTATCGTTTCCCCCATCGGCGTAAAATCGACCGCACAGTTAACTTTCTGCGGCGGCTTGTCTTTGAGGTCGCCAGTCCAATCAGCTCCCAAGTCTTTGGCTAAGCGGCGATGCTCTTCGCCGCGAGTAAAGACAAAGACCTGATACCCTTGGTATTTTGCTATCTGAATTACGATGTGTGCCGAAGCCCCGAAGCCGAACAGCCCCAGAATCTGCCCGGGTTTAATGCCTGACAAGCACAGGTCACGAAAACCAATTGCCCCGGCACACAGAAGTGGCGCCGCTTGGACATCAGTGAATCTCCCGGGAATCGGGTAGGCAAATCGCTCAGAGACGACAGTATATTCGGCATAACCGCCATCCGCCTGACAACCTGTACCCTGAAATTCCGAGCACAGATTTTCATTCCCCTCCTTGCAGAAATGGCACTTACCACAGGCAGAGTATATCCAGGCAATGCCCACTCTGTCTCCAATTTTGAATCTGGTTGCTCCTGCACCCAAACCAACCACCACGCCGACAACCTGGTGTCCCGGAATCACGGGAAATTTAGGTTGAAGCCTGCCCTCAATCTCATCCAACTCGGTATGACAAACCCCGCAGGCGGAGACCTTAACCAGAATATCATTGCGTCTGGGTTGAGGAATTGGCACTTCCATCAACTCCAAAGGTTGTCTTTCAATTGGAGCAATTTTCTTCAGAACCTGTGCCTTCAACTTGCCACCTGTTTTCTGTGAAAGTACCCCTATTATAACAAAACATAATCGCAAGTGGATTGAGTCGGCACATTATGTGCTGATTCTGCTAGCCAGCCTTCTGTATAGCATCATAGAAAGCTCTCCAGAATGGGTCAACGGTGGGGTGCTTCAGCCTCTTTTCTTTCCCATCTTCCACCAGAATCATCCCCTTGCCTGGTTCTATTAGTTCGCCAACGATGGATGATTTGATGCTCTTCTTTGCTAAAGCTTTCACCACCGCTTCGGCTTTATGCGGCTTGCAAGAGATAATCAGTGTGCCCTCGCTGATAGAGGCATAACGGTCAATGCCAAAGTACTGACAAATCTCCTTTACACAGTCCTCGATGACAACCTTCTCTTTTTCTACCCTGACACCAAGTCCCGCCGCCTGAGCCACTTCATAAAGTCCGCCCCAAAGCCCACACTCAGTCGCATCGTGCATGGCGGTTACTCCATTTTCACGCACGCCCACGCTAACCGCTGTCATCGCGTCCTCTACCACTGACATCAGGTAAAAAACTTTCTGCGCTTTCAGGCTGAAATCCCTCCCGAACTGCTTCTCCAGAAGAGCGGGAAACATCGTAGCAAAGATGCCCGCAGCTTCGATCGCTGGGCCCTTGGTGACGATTATCTTATCGCCGACATTGGCGAATCGCGGTGTAACATATTCATTTCTCTCTCCCACACCCACTATCGTTGCTCCCCCCACCATCGGATAGTGACAATTTTCGTACCGGGCAGTATGGCCGGTGATTACCGAAATGCCGAGTTTTTTACACTCCTTATGAATCGTATCCCAGACGATGACCAGTTGCTCTTTAGTCATATCCATCGGCAGGTTCAAATCTATGGATAGATACTTAGGTTTCAAGCCGCTGGTAACCGAGTCGGAAGCAATAATATGAATCGCAAACCAGGCGGCTCTTTCCCAGCCGTATTGAGGTACGATGAATACCGGGTCGCAGGTAAAGGAAACCGCTTTATCGCCAATTTCAGCGATACCCACATCAACGCCATGCTGGGGACCGACTAGAATATCGCGGCTCTTGGCCCCCAGACGAGGGAAGATGACTTCATTAAATATTTCAGGCGAGATTTTACCAATCTCGGGCATTTCACTAGATTTGTCCTTTTTCTCCCTCATAAAATTCCTTTCTAATTGTTTATTTTGAAAAATATTATGCTATGGGTGCAAACCATAGCAACTCATAGATTGATTAAAGCTCAAGGGTGGCTTTGAATTCGTTGGGGTCAAGATTCTCCAGAGTGAACCCTAGTGCCCTTACCAAACCAACCATCTTCGTATTATCTTTGAGGATGATGCCGTACATGTTTTTGAGACCTTTCTCCTGCGCAATCCCGATGAGCATATCGGTGAGCTTATGTCCCAAACCGACATCCTGAAAATCATCGGCAACGAGCGTGGCAAATTCTCCGGTTTCACCACTCGATTGGATGATTAACTGCCCCACACCAACATTCCTTCTTTCGCCATTTGCAGTATATTCGGCAATGATAGCTATTTCTCGCCCATAGTCGATGTTACAGAGCCGACTAAGCATCTCATGGCTAATATCTTTAATGACGCAGAAGAAACGGGATCTCGATGATTCCGGAGAAAGTCCGGCGATGAGCCCATACTCCAGCGGCTCGTCTTCCGGTCTGATAGGTCTGAGCAGAACCGACCGGCCGTCATGGCATCGCCATGGCTGGATATATCTTGTGGGATAAGGAGAAATAATCAGGTGTGAATATTCACTAATTGTCCCATTCTTGACAACGTCTTCATCGATAACAATGCGCGCATCCAGAGCAATTACCGTGTCACCACTCACGACCAGAGGATTAATATCCAGTTCCTTTATCTCAGAGAAGTCGACAACTATATTCGAGAGCCTGATAAGCGTCTCTTCGAGCATTCGTAGATCAGCAGGCGGTTTCTTCCTGAATCCTTTAGATAACATACTGTAGATATGGGTACGCTCAATGAGCATCTGTGCCAGTCTTTGATTCAGCGGAGGCAAGCCAATGGCAATATCTTTGTAGAATTCCGTTTCAGTACCGCCATGACCAAAAATAATCACAGGACCTAATGTCGGGTCTTTTTTACTACCGATTATCAATTCGTAAGAATAGTCACCCACCATTTGCTGTACTGTCACACCTTCAATCTGAGCTTGGGGGTTGTGCTGTTTAACGGTGTTCATCATTTCCCGAAAAGCTTCCCTCACTTCATCAGGCGATTTGAGGTTAAGGTACACACCACCGACATCGGATTTGTGTGAGATGTCGGGGGACTGTATCTTCATCACCACCGGGTAACCAATGCCCGAGGCCGCTATCGCCGCCCCGTTAGCATCACTGGCAAAATGCGGGAAAGTAACATTAATACGGTACGTGCTAAGGAATTTCTTTGAATCGCTTTCGGTCAATATGAGTTTACCTGCCCGCACGGCATTGCGGATGAGAAGCTTGAGATGGTTTTTAGGTGTTCCCACGTCAAGCGGCAAATCCTCCGGTGTTTCGTAAAGATTTTCCAAATTCCTGGCATAATGGTACATGTATAAATAGGTGCTGATAGCTTCTTCGGGGAACTCGTAGGTAGGTACTTTGTTATCGTAGAATACCTGCCGCGCTTTCTCGACTTCTTTGCTCCCTATCATAGCGGTCAAAATAGGCTTGGGACTCTTTTTAGCGATTTTGGCAATGGCTTTTGCCAGTTCCACAGCGTTTGCGGCTCCCTGCGGCGTGTAGATGATAACAACCCCATGCACCGCAGGGTCTTTAAGTGTAGTATCGATGGCATAGACATACCGCTCGACGCTGGCATCTCCCAGAATATCAATAGGGTTGGATTTACTCCAGTAATCAGGTAGTACCTGATTCAGGCTTTCCAAAGTCGCTTTGCTGAGCGGAGCGAGTTTGCCTCCCCTACTGATAAGGGCATCGGTGGCGAGAACGGCAGGCCCTCCCGCATTGGTGACGATAGCGAGATTCTGCCCTTTAGGCAAGACAGCCGTATCCAGAATTGAGGCACAATTGAACAAGTCCCCAATTTCCTCAACCCGTACGACACCAGCCCTATCAAATACGGCATCATAATAGGCATCGTCGCCAACCATAGAACCGGTGTGGGATTCTGCCGCCTGCATGCTTTCTTGGAATTTCCCCGGCTTGATGACAATGATTGGTTTGGTACGGGCAGAGCCTCTTGCGGCACTCATAAACTTCCTGGCATTCTCAAGATTATTACCCAGTGACTCAAGGTAAATTATGATGCTCTTGGTCTGCGGGTCTTCGCCAAAGAAGTCAATTAAATCGCCAAAGTCAATATCAAGCATCGAGCCCAATGAAACGAAGGCACTGAACCCTATATCCCGACTCACTGCCCAATCAAGAACAGAAGAACCGAGTGCCCCGCTCTGCGATAGAAAAGCGATTTTGCCCGGCTTGGTCATCTTACGGGCAAAAGTAGCATAAAGCCCAGAACTGGGTCGGATAGCCCCCAGACAGTTTGGACCCATAATTCTCATGCCATACCTTTTGGCAAATTCAATAATCCTTACTTCCCGTTCCTTCCCCCTTTCCCCTGCTTCTTTGAACCCAGCCGAAATAATAATAACCGCCTTGATTCTTACCGCATTCTTCCACCATATCAGGCACGGATTCTGCCGCCGTTGCAATGATAGCAAGCTCTGGAACCTCCGGGAGCGCCGAAAGGTTCGGATAGCACATGGTGTCCATAATTTGCTCACGGTTGGGATTGATGGGATATACTTTGCGTTTGTCTTTTGATAAGAGCAGATTCTCCAGAGTGGTTTGTCCCACGGAACCCGCTCTGTCTGTAGCACCAACCAAAACAACGCTTTTAGGTTCAAAAAACAGTTTGATTCTGTCCATACATTATTCCTCCGCGCTACTCATCTTCTATCCGCAAGACACCATTTATATAATAAGGCGCACAGCCTTAAATGGCAACCCTCTTAAAGCTGACAGTGTATCATTCAATGCCAATCGTGTTGCGTCTGTGCATATTTACGTGATATGCTTGCTTAACTATATTGCGTAAACTCTCGCCTTCCCAGGCTGGCCCAAAGAGCTGGAAAACAATAATTGAGCGCGGCAAATGACCCAGAACTGGAAATTTCCTGCTGATTACTATCGCCATTCTCTGAATGTATTAGAGATAGCCCTCCATGAAATCCCCGCTTATCAATCATGGCGGTCTTACGACCCCGGCGCAGAGTATCCGATTGATACCCGTTATCGGGCAATGCCTTCACTGACCAAGAAAGATATCCGCGAACATTTTCCCGGTGGCTTGGTACCAGCTGGTTGCAATATCCAGGGCGCCTTAGCCAGAGGGGAAATATCGTTTGTTGATACCAGCGGCACGACAGATGATAAGGTAACTAACGTCTGGAATCAAAAATGGTGGGATGCGTCGGAAAGAGCCTCTTGGAAACTAAATTCTTATGCCTCCAGGCTTGCTACCGGATCACATCCTGAAGCGATTTTGGTCAGTCCGCTTAACGTTGGATATGCATCAGACGAAGTGGACATCCCTATGGGAAAACGCCACTTATCAAGGTTTCTTTATCTTAACGAAAAAACGAACCAGCTATTATGGACCTCACAACACATGGATAGGATGGTCAGGGAGCTGGCTATCTTTAAGCCGGTTATTCTTGAAGCTAACCCTTCCTTACTAGCCAAGTTGTGTCGTTATATTATTGACAGTAAACAAAAGGTTTTTCAGCCCGGACTCATTGTTTTAACTTACGAAAATCCGACAAGTTTTCATTTACGGCAAATTTGTCGTGTCTTTGACATTCCTGTAGCCAGTTCTTACGGAACTACCGAGACTGGGTATGTATTTATGCAGTGCGAGGAGGGTAAGTTCCATCAGAATAGCGAGTGCTGTCGCGTGGATTTTCAACCCTTGAAAACAGAGCACGGCGGTCCCTTGCTGGGAAGGCTTTTAGTCACTATCTTTAACAATCCATGGTACTATCTGCTCCGCTTTGATGTTGGAGATTTAGTTCATATCGATG
>JAPLHG010000036.1:20817-28966 GCA_026389745.1 Chloroflexota bacterium
CGGTAGAGATTCGGGGTTTATTCTTTATTCTATTGAGGGACGATTTGCAAATGCCACTTTGACCTGTGCAGGGAGACTGGTTTCTCCCCGTGAATTAGATAATAATTTAAGTGTTTTAGAGGATATTGATGAGTACCGATTAGTGCAAATTTCTGCAGATAGCTATGATTTACATCTGGCGAGTCGGCGGCCGGATAAAAAGAAACTTGGCGAATCAGCTACCGAAATATTGCGGGAACTCTATGGCAAAGAAGCCAAAGTACAGGTCATTTTCGAAGATGCAATCTCCCCGGAAAGTTCGGGAAAATACCGACTCTCGCGAGCGCTCTTTCCCTTAAAAATAGAAAACTACCTGCAGGAAAGCCATATCATAAATAAAGGACAATCGTAAGGCTAGAAGAAAATGAGCAATCTAAAACCTGTTTATTTATTAGCGGGGGGAAGACCCCGAAATCCGCAAACCATCAGCCCCTTACTCCAGGCTGTATTCAGAGAGAGTGGTAAAGTATCACCGACAATAGCTTATGTGGGGACCGCTAATGATGATAGTACAGCCTTCTTTTTATTTATGGCAACGACTCTCAAAGGAGCGGGAGCAGGCAAGATTAAACACGCCGTAATTTCCTCCGGGAAGGCAGACCTGAAGAAGGCTCAAGATATTTTGAACTCGTCCGATATTGTTTATATAAGCGGTGGGGATGTCGAGAGGGGTATACAAATGTTACAGGAAAAGAATATAACCGATTTTCTGCTTGAGCTTTACCGACAGGGCAAGCCGTTTTTCGGGCTATCCGCCGGGAGCATTATGCTGGCAAAAGAATGGATTCGATGGCGAGACCCTGATAATGACGCAACCGCTGAGATTTTTCCCTGTCTGGGGATAGCGCCCGTGATTTGTGACACCCACGGCGAACAAGATGGTTGGGAAGAATTACAGGCGCTGCTGAAACTGGAACAAGCTAACGTCAAAGGATACGGAATTGCTTCAGGGACAGCCATAAAAGTCTTTCCCAATGGCAGAATAGAAGTCTTGGGCGGTGCTATTCACCAATTTATCCATCGCGGCGGGAGAGTAGAAAGAATCTCTGATATTTTACCGGTCAGCAATTAGATTTAACGGGAATTTCTACATTCGCAACACCGGTAAGAGGGCAGGGAAAGAGGCCGTGCAACTGTACATCCGTGACGTAGCGTCGAGCTTAATGAGACCTGCGAAAGTTTTGAAAGGATCCCAGAAGGTCGATATCAAAGCAGGTGAGACAAAAACAGTTTCCTTCGAACTGAGTACAGCCGAACTCTCTTTCTATGACCCCGTCAAGAAGCCGCAGCGGGTAGCTGAACTTGGGGAATTCGAGGTATTAATCGGCGGTTCGTCGCGAGATATACGCACTCGTGCCTGTTTTTCACTGAAGAATTCATAGTCGGCTACGTTGATTTGTGTTTGAATACCAGATTTACTTCACTGGTAAATCAATCTTAAACTTCTGCAATGTACCCTTGATGAGAGCGGCAGTTTTTTCATCCGGCTCATAGAGAGGGGAACGTGGCTTGCCGACATCAAAGCCAATCAGATTGAGAGCGTATTTGACAGGGCTGGGATTGGAAATTGCAAATAACACATTGACCAGAGGCAGGAGATGTTGGTGTATTTCTGCCGCTTTCTTGGTGTTACCCTTAACAAAACTGTAAACCATCTCACTGATTTGTTTGCCCACGAGGTGAGAAGCTACACTGATAACCCCATAAGCACCGAGCGACAGCATCGGTAAAGTGTCAGAGTCATTGCCACTCCAGACAAGAAAGTCTTCTCTGGCGCCACTGATAATCTTGGTTATTTGCTCAATATCACCACTGGCTTCCTTGACGCCAATGATGTTGGGGATGCGGCTTAATTTGATGGTTGTTTCTGCGGCAAGATTAGTTACTGTACGGGAAGGCACATTGTAGATGATGCATGGCAAGCTAGTGCTTTCAGCAATGGCCTTAAAATGCTGGTATAAACCATCCTGAGTGGGTTTATTGTAATAGGGAACAACTAATAAGCAAGCATCAACCCCAACCTTCTCGGCGCCCTTGGTGAACTCCAGCGCCTCGGCAGTGCTGTTACTGCCTGTACCGGCGATGACAGAGCCTTTATTGCCCACAGCTTTCTTGATTTCCGTGAAGAGACGTAATTCCTCCTCATGTATGAGTGTGGGGGATTCACCAGTAGTGCCCGCAATAACAAGCCCTTCACTCCCTGATGCCAGCAATGCCAGAGCCAATTTCTTTGCCTGTTCGTAATCAACCTCCCCATTCTTGTCAAAGGGGGTCACCATTGCAGTGATGAGTCTGCCGAGTTCTTTCATGTTACTAACCTCCGGGGATAAGCCATCCCTTCATTACCATTTCTTCGGCGATTTGGACTGTATTCAATGCGGCACCCTTTCTAATATTATCAGCAACAATCCACATCGCCAAGCCGTTTCTGTGCGAAGTATCCTGTCGAATCCGCCCGACGTAACATTCGTCAGTGCCGGCAACTGACCACGGTTGGGGATATAGGCTAACCGTAGCATCATCCAGTACCTTAACCCCGGGTGAATGTGATAGTATCTGGCGAGCTTCTTCCGGAGAAATCGCGTGCGTAAACTCCACATGCACCGCCTCACTATGACTGATGAGCACCGGCACTCGTACACAGGTGGCCGAGATGGAGATTTCAGGGGCGTGCATTATTTTTCTGGTTTCTTCCATCAATTTCCGCTCTTCCTTGGTGTAACCGGTATCCAGAAAAACATCTATCTCCGGTAACAGGTTGAAGGCGATTTGATGAGGATAAACCTTGCTAACTGCTGCTTGACCATCCAGAACCTGGCGCGATTGTGTGGTCAATTCTTCCATTGCCGCTGAGCCAGTGCCGGAGACAGATTGATACGTGTCCACAACGATGCGTTTGATGGGATTGGCCCTATGCAACGGGTATAAAACTACCACCATCTGGATTGTAGAGCAGTTGGGGTTGGCGATAATTCCTTTATGCAGTTTGATATCTTCCGCGTTAATCTCAGGCACCACCAGAGGCACATCTTTATCCATTCTGAAGGCGTCACTATTATCAATCACCACCGCACCTGATTGAACAGCGATAGGTGAGTAATACCGGCTTATCTCTGCACCTGCCGAGAACAGGGCAATATCTATACCACGAAAAGATTCGAGAGATGTCTCCTGAACAACCACTTCCTCGTGGTTTACAAAAAGCTTCTTGCCTGCCGAGCGGTCGGAGGCATATAAACGGATCGACTCCGAGGGAAAATTACGTTGCCCAAGAACTTTGATGAATTCCTGCCCGACCAAACCCGTGGCACCGATAATAGCCACGTTGTAATGTTTCGTCATTACTTTTATCCTTCCAGACCGAGGATTGGCGACAGCCCGACAGTTAGCCCCTGAAGTTTAACTACAGCCTTAACTGATAGTATTACCCCTGGCATATAACAATCCCTGCCGATGGTGTCATGGCGTATTCTCAAGGTTTGACCTGTTATGCCCAGAAGAACCTCTTGATGTGCTAGCAGTCCGGGCAGACGGATGCTATGAATCGAAATTCCTTCCACCTGCTCCCCACGACTCTTTAGAGTCTCACCTTTTTCCACGGGGGGTCTGCTGAAGGGTTTACCCTTTGCCTGTGCCATCACCTTGGCAGTAGAAAGTGCTGTGCCCGAAGGAGCATCGGCCTTCATATTATGATGAAGTTCAATAATTTCGGCATAATCAAAATATCTGGAAGCGATTTTGGCGAGGTGCATCATCACCACTGCCCCCAATGCAAAATTAGAAGCAATTATGGCACCGACACCATTGGCTTTTGCCAGTTTATCAATTTCTTCGAGGTCAGCGCTTGTCAAACCGGTGGTGCCGCTTACCAGATTGGTTTTTCTTTTGATGGCAGTGCGAAATGCCGGCATAGCGGCTTTGGCAATGGAGAAATCCACCATCACATCCGGTTTCTGATTGGCAAGCAAGCTATCTAAATCGGAGGAGAGGGGAACTTTCCCGGAACCATCGGGTAAGAGTAAGTAATCCTGAGTGATATTGATATCTACGGCGCCGACGAGCTTGGTTTCCGCTTCGTGACAAATGGCATTAACCACCTCTCTGCCCATTTTACCCATTGCGCCATGGACAACGACGGTGATCGGCTTCATATCGTGCCTCCTCTACTCCCAGCGATTTGTTCTTCTTGGGGTTTGGGGGCGTGGCGGTGGTTGTGTTCCGTGCTCCTGCCTTGGAGGTCGGTTGTGGTGTGTCGATGATTCCCCTCCGCCGTCTATACCTGACGAAGATGACTTTTCGAAGACCGCCTTCCGGGAGAGGGCAATTTTGCCATCCTCATTACGGATAACCTTGGTGGTGATTTCGTCACCGACCTTTACCTCGTCCTCGATATTGGCGACACGATGGTCAGCCAATTCACTGATGTGCACCATGCCTTCTTTGCCAGGTAGAATCTCCACAAAAGCACCGAAGGGGAGCAGACGTGTTACCTTGCCGGTAAAAACAGTGCCGATTTCAATCTCTTTAGTTAAACCTTCAATGATTTCAATTGCCCGGTGGGCGGCGGCTTCATCCGTAGCGCCGATAATGACCGTCCCATCATCATCGATATCGATGGTGGCTTTGGTCTCATCGGTAATAGCACGGATAGTTTTGCCCCCACTGCCAATGACAACTCCAATCTTGTCGGCATCGATCTTCATTTTGTACATACGTGGTGCGTAACGGCTGACTTCCGGACGGCTAGCACCAATGGTCTGGTGCATAACATCCAGAATTTTCAAACGCGCTTCTTTGGCTCTATCAAGAGTCTCTTTGAAAATTTCGAACCTGAGACCTTTTAGTTTTGTATCCAATTGTATTGCAGTAATACCTTCAGTGGTCCCTGCCACTTTGAAATCCATATCTCCATAGTTATCTTCGATTCCTTCGATATCCGTCAGAATATAGAAACGGTCGTCATTATTACCGGTAACCAAGCCTATAGAAATACCCGCTACAGGTCTTTTGATGGGTATGCCAGCATCCATAAGGGCAAGGGTTCCTGCGCAGGTACTTGCCATCGAAGTGCTGCCATTTGAGCCGAGTACTTCAGAGACGAGACGGATAGTATAGGGAAACTCTTCATTCTTGGGAATGACCGGTGTCAATGCTCTCTCAGCCAGTGCGCCGTGTCCAATCTCACGCCGTCCCGGATTACCGATGCGTTTCACCTCGCCAGTAGAGAATGGCGGGAAGTTATAATGATGCATAAACCGTTTGGACTCTTCAATTCCCAGTCCATCAAGCTGTTGCTCCTGCCGTAGTGAGCCGAGGGTAGCGATGGTGAGTACCTGTGTCCGCCCACGATTAAATAACCCTGAGCCATGAGTGCGCGGGAGAATACCGACGTCACAGGTGATAGTTCTCAGTTCATTGAGACCGCGCCCGCTAATACGCCGTCCCTTATCTATAACGGCGGTTCTGATTAAGTCTCTAACTTTCTTATCAAAAACAGCGAGGATTTCTGCCTTGGGATATTGCTCGCCTAATTTACTGACCATCTCCGCTACAAGGTCGTTGGTAGCCGCTTCGCGCTCCGACTTATCGGCTTTGAAAATAGCCGACTCAAGCTTCTCATCGGTAAATTGAGAAACGGCGGCGACAATTTCTGGGGCGATTTCATGAACAGGGGCTGGTTCTTTGGGTTTGCCCAAAGCCTGCTGTACTTCATCCTGAAGCCTGATGATAGTCTGGTTAGCTTCGTGAGCAAAGCGAATGGCTTCCAAGACAATATCCTCCGAGACCTCCTTGGCGCCAGCTTCCACCATCGCAATAGCATCCTTGGTGCTAACGACAGTCAGGTCAAGTTCGCTATCCTCAAGTTGGGCAAGGGTTGGGTTCAGTACCATTTCTTCATTGATATACCCGATGCGTACTGCACCAACCGGTCCGTCAAATGGGACTTCTGAAATTGTCAGAACAGCAGAACTTCCGATGATAGCCAACAAGTCAGGGTCATTCTGCTGGTCGGCAGAAAGAACAGTATTAATGATTTGCATTTCTCGTCGCCATGTTTTGGGCAAAAGAGGTCTGATGGGACGGTCGGTCAGACGGCTTGCCAATGTTGCTTCCTGGCTTGGGCGACCTTCCCTGCGGATGAAACCACCAGGTATTTTACCGGCGGCATATAATCTTTCTTCATAATCAACCGTGAGTGGCAGAAAGTCCGTACCTTCTCTGGCTTCAGGGCTGACACAAAGTGTAACGAGAACAACAGTTTCTCCATAGCTGACGGTCACGGAACTGGTTGCTTGTGTGGCTAACTTACCTGTCTGAATAGTGAGTGTTCTGCCACCGACCTCACATTGAAAAGATTGGGGTGTTACCAAAAATTCCTCCTGACAAGAGAGCGCTATTTGCGCAACCCGAGACTTTTAATGAGCTTATTGTAGCAGTCGGCGTCCTTTTTGCTCAGATAAGACAGTAATCTTCTCCTCTGCACGACCAAACGGAGAAGACCATGCTTAGTGTCATAATCGTTCTTATTGGTAGCGGCGTGCTCCGTGAGATGGTTTATCCGGTCGGTAAGCAAAGCTACCTGAACCTCGGGAGAGCCTGTATCCCCCTTATGTTGTTCAAATTGATTAACTATTTGCTGTTTCTCGGCTTTATCCAAATCGCGCTCCTGTGTTATTGGTATCGTCTTTTAAGTTCAATAAATTATAACACACTGCAAAACAGTAGTAAACAAGACCACTCACCTTGGCATCCTACACATAAACGTGTAGGATGTATGCAATTACGAGAGAAAGTAAATAACTAAAATGGGTGGAGAATTGTTTTGGAAGCAGACATTACCAAAAGGCTGGTGACAGAAATCTAGCAGAGTCTATTATTGCCCGAATGCGAATTGGCTGCGGAGTCAGGTGGAGTATTGACAATAGTTTATCCCGGTCGAGTTAGCGGCGAGCCCGGCGCTGGTTTTCAGGATGTGGTAATTACAGTCGGTGAGCATCTCATCAAAGGGAACACTGAAGTTCATGGCTGGCGGCGACCGTCGGCAGAATGCCCGGGGTGCGACACAGTGCGCCGTCCAGAGCCAATTCTCCCAGCAAAATCAAACCGTCAGCTTCTGTGACAGTCTGTTCAGTGGCAATAAGCATCGTTATCGCAATCGGCAGGCCCATAGACGGGTCGGCTTTTTAAGATTGGCGGGCGCCAAGCCAGCTAGCACACACCGCATCGGGAAGATGAAGCCAGAATTACGCACCGTAGCGCGCACACTCACGGGCCTCCTGTGTCGCTGCATCCCGGCAAGCCGACAACGCCAAAAATGGTAAGCCGGGAGAGATGTCCACCTCTACCCCGGCAATGACTCCCTCCATCCCTACCACGGCGTAACTTCTAACTTTCGCAAGCATAATATCGGGCACTATGTTACAGGGAAATGATTACAAGTGCCAAAAAAACAACGAACACTGCAGGCTGCGCAGCCTGCAGTGTTCTAATTTAAGAATGGAAAGTCGTAGCCGGTAAGATGAAGCTCTTTAATCAATTGCTGGATGTCCTTCTGTAGAGGCTCATTGACCGGGACACCCTTGTCTTTGCGTTCCAACCAGGCAAGGTGTTCCTTCTCCCCGGCGGTATAGATACGGTCACAACCCGGCGCTTTTTTTGACTCACGGAGTTCTCTCAGAATTTGACCGGCGGCTTTTTTGAATGTTTCCAGTTCGGTAAATTCGCTGATGTTGATAGCCATGAAGAAATGCCCCAGGTGGTAAGGTTGCGGTTTACCACCCGGGCTGAAGCCAAGTAATCCCTTCAAAAAGGCGCCTCCCTGAAGTGCTGCAGAAAGGATTTCAACAGCCGTAGCGTAACCATAGCCCTTGTAACTAGCGAGATCTTCGCCGATGCCGCCTAATGGCGCGAGAGCCGCCGTGCCTTTCACCAAATCAATGAGGACCTGATGAGCATCTGTCTTAGGTTCGCCATCTTCGCCAATGACCCACCCTTCCGGTAAAACCTTTCCGAGTCGCTCGTAGAGTTCAATTTTGCCTCTCTGGGTAATCGAAGTAGCACAATCAATCACAAAAGGAAACTCTTCATCGGTCGGCATGCCAAATGTAAG
>JAPLHG010000005.1 GCA_026389745.1 Chloroflexota bacterium
CCAAACCCACTGCCAGCCACACTAACCCGAAACCAGACAGTATATAGACGTACCACCGTCGCAACGTCTTTGCTGTCGCTGAAGGATGTCCTTCCCTCTCAGATACCCGCCAGTGATAGTACCATACGACAACTGCCACAATCACAATAGCTAAGACGCTTGATGAAAACTCTGCCAATGGCACTCCAGCCACTAACCACCTCAAGAAATTACTAGCGGCAGTAATTCCCATTATTGCCGTCTCTACCAAGATGAAATTGAGGAAAAGCTTACGGGTTACAGCGCCAATTTCTTCTTGGTTACCCTTGACACGACGCTGAACCGCTCGCCAGAAGAAAAACCATAAAGGTCCGCCAATCACCGTCATGGCCAGTCCAAGGCTCAATTGTTGCTGATTAAAAGTTGCCTCTCCTACCTGTGTCAGATTAGACCCTTTGATAGTGACATCGAAAAGGAGGGTCAATAATTGCCCCACACCGGCGGCAAATATGCCTAGTGATGTGAGCGTAATCAGATACAGCCAAACGCGCCTGGGACTTGACATCCCTTCCGTTCCGGACCCAGAATGGAAAGCCCCCTTAGACCTCGTTGCCAAAATTATGCTGACAACAACTATAGCTAAAATCACAACGATAGGCCCGATAGCAATCATGTTTCTTAACCTCCCTAATAAATCCAATAAATATAGGTGGGTGAAGTGATAAGCCACTTATCGTCGATTTTACTAAACTGAAAAATTATCTGCTGACTGCGCAGGGAGTCTTCAAAAGGTCCACCCGGATGGAAAGTATCGATAATAACTCCCACGGTAGCATTATCACCGTTTTCAGTGGTCTTACCGAGGGTGGCTTTCCATGTAGGTTGGTTAGATATTTGAGGCGCACCTATCACCATGCGAAGCCAGTCATCATAGGTTTTGATTTTCTGTGATGGGTTAAATGATAGATAGTTGTAGGCTTGCTGGTAGTTCTTTTCCTGTACCGCTATTAGATATCGCTGTACTACGCCTTGGGGAGTACCCTCCGGTAGTAAAACAACCTCATTCCTTTTAGTCAATAAGACCAGAGATACAGTAGTGATGACTAGGATACTAATAACGATGGCAAAGACAGTTAACCAGCGGCGAGACGAATTCATCTCCAATACCTCCAACACGCACCAGCAATACTAATGAACCTATCGTCCATTGTCAAGCTTATTTTAGGCTAACGAAATGTTGTCCAGAGAACCTCCGCTTACTATCCATCCTATAGTTCAAAGTTGTATACTGTCTCTACCGGCAGATAAATCCTGTTTATACAATATAATAATGAGAATGTGCTTGGTAGGGTCTTAGGGCCCAGTAATTCGAAAATAATTGGTTTTTTATGGAACCGATGACCGGACCACTCGAAAATCAGCCCTTGACGACGCAGAAAGACGTTCGACTGCGTGAGGTCAAGCGTCTTGAATGGATATTCATCGGCATTAGATGGCTCTGGGTAGTTTTACTGCTTGTTATGCTTACCTTACACCACCCAGCATCTCGGCTGACAACGCTTGTTTTGACAGGGATTCTCGCGCTGTCGAATATCGGCGGCAGCCTCATAAACTCGAACATAAAAACGCTACGTCACCAGTCAATACTAAGCACAGTGATGCTTTCCCTTGACGCAGTTATAGCATCTGGGGTGATCCTTCAGTTTGTTGGGGATTTCAATACGGCAGCCTATGCTGTATTTGCCTACATAATAGCGGAGGCAGCAATACGTTTTGAGCTTATTGGAAGCCTATCAGCACTTGCATTCTTTATCGTTGGTTTATATGGAGCTTATTTATACAGAAAGGCCGTATTTGATTTACCTTTTAGCTATACTGGGTTTGCATATTGGACTATATTAATGGCGGTTATTGCTGTATCCATAGGTATCGTTGTCCGGATGATAAAAAATCAACGGCAGCAAAACGAACGCTACCTGATGGAGATTACGAGAGTGCTGGAACAACAACGCATTGCACACGAAATCAATGTAAAAAACATTTCTGACCTTGAAAATATGGAACCATTAACTGTACGGGAAAAAGAGGTTGTTAACTTGATTGCGCAAGGAAAAGGCAATAAGGAAATTGCAGCAGAACTGGGAATTCAGGTCAAAACGGTAAAAAACTATATAAATAATATATACTCCAAGCTTCAGGTAAAAAGTCGTTACGAAGTTATATCTTATTTATTTAAGCGCCCAAAGTAATAGGGAAAATGAGGGTACGAGAGCCATATTTTTTCACCGCTAAGGACATAGTGTCGTGTTTGATACCAATAGCCGCTCTAAAGCCGGAATTAACCCCTTCTTCTCAAACAAAAGTTCAGGAAATGTTCCCCAAAGCCCACGTTAAGGGATATGAAACAATCAGACGAGTTGCTTTGCATGGTAGGTTTTCACATCCTTATCCTGAAGACTAGTAGTCCGTTGTTATTGTGACTAAACCCTTGACAAAGCATAACCTTTTCCCTCAATATAGCTATATCTACAGCAGAACAAACATCCCGATGTTTGTGCAATGGTAATAAATTTCGAAGCTAAACAGTCTTCCGGGTGATGATTGTGCAGTGGTAATAATCCATTCGCGAATAAGAATATTACCGTAAACCTCAAACAAAAAGGAGGCAACGTGGGTATCTTGTTAATTATTGGCATTATTATCTTTATCTTGTGGCTACTGGGATTTATCTTCTTTAAAAGTATAGGCGCTCTGATCCATATAGCACTTGTTATCGCTGTCATTTTAATAATTATCTGGTTGCTGAAACAGGTGTTCAAGCTCTTTTAATTGTTCGGGACCTAAGCATGGCATACGATATTGGCATAGCCTCCTATATTTGTTGCTTCCGCTAGAAATATTACCATATAATTACATAATTGATTTTCTCATTTCAAAGGAGGTACTATCATGAAAATAAGTGGTATGTGGATGGGCGTAATCGCGATTATCCTTGGTATTCTTGTTTTGGCGTTACCAGACCTCATTAGGTGGTTCATAGGTGTTGGTCTTATCGTTCTTGGAATGCTGGCGCTTATTCGGAAATAGGGACAGTAATATCCAAGACTATCTGGTTTTGATATTATTCCACATGTAAGCTACAAAAGTGAACTAGCAAGGTGTACTTAGACCTCTAATGATACGGTCGTGTCATCGTTTTTACATTGGCAGACATACTCATGAAAAGGTAATATTCTGATGATTGTGTAATGGTAATAATAATCCATTAAAGTGGTTCATAAAAGGGGAGCAGAAATGCTTCTCTTTTTAATAGCTTTTCATTCGTACCCAATTTTGCTCCTCTTCACACTTTGATGTAGTTTAACATTCAGCACAGTCATTTTCCTGTTTAGTCTCGTTCTTGAAGCTGTGCTATAATCATGGCATCTATTTTCCCAATACATAATATTGAAAAGGTGCGCATGCCCAGAGGAGAATCGCAACTCATTGATTGGCAGGACTAGGAGAAGGTAATCTATCAAGAAGGCCGAAGGTGATCAGAATAAGTCGCAATAATACCGCCGGAATTAGCCACAAATGGCAACTGGTATTTTTTATTCTGGCACATATCCTTATCTTTGCGGTGCTTTTTAATACCGTCTATAAGCTACAATATGTTTTCTCTGGGCTATATTTTGGCTATGCCTCCAAAGTCCTGAACGGCAACTTGCCCTACCGGGATTTTGTCCTGGAATACCCCCCCTTCTCATTGTTGTTCTTTATCCTCCCCCGTCTGGTAGCGCCCACCTGGCAAATATTCTCCATCTATTTTCAAGCAGAAGTAGTTGTTTTTGATCTCATTGGGTTATTGGTGATTTACAGTATTGCAAAGCGACTGGGGAAAGCCCCATGGAAAATGCTAAGTGTCTATACCATAGGCATCCTAGCGACCGGGCCCATCATTAGCCAACAGTATGATATTTTCCCGGCGATAATGATCATCCTAGCCTTATATTGCTTCTGGTTGGGCAAGTATAAGACCGCCTGGGCTTTAGTAGCCTTGGGTGCAATGACCAAAATTTATCCGGTCGTTATCGCACCCATATTCTTAATCTACTATATTCGTAACCGTCAATATAAGCGTATCAGAGATGGCATCATTACGTTTGCCGTGGTAAGCCTAGCCATTGTACTTCCATTTTTAATAATAAGCCCAACAAGCCTCCTGAATTTGTATAGTTATCATGCCCAGAGGGGTATTCAACTGGAGAGCACCTATAGTGCTTTCTTGCTGGTTGCTGATAAACTTCACTTAACCTCGGTTGGTCTGGAGTATAATTTCAGTTCCTGGAATATAACCAGCCCATTAGCCAATACATTCGCCAGATTATCCAACTATATATTAGTTATTCTCCTGTTCATATCATACTGGTTTATTTATAAGCAGATGAATAAGGGCAAACCTCAGATTATGCGGCTAGGCGCTTACTCTCTCTTGGCAATACTCATCGTGCTGATTAGCAGTAAGGTTTTATCACCTCAGTATATTATCTGGTTGATTCCCCTTCTTCCCTTATCAGCCGGACGCTGGCGTTATGCCATATGGATAGTATTTGTAATCATAGGAGTTCTGACCTACTATATCTTTCCCTGGCGTTATGATCAGCTTATAAACCTAAATTCCGGGGTAGTTGCAGTTCTACTAAGCCGGGATATCCTGCTTATTTTCATGGTCATTCTGGTAGGAATGTCTCTATTTATGAAAATTCAGCGAGAATACCCCGCAGTTTGCTGTGGGGATGAATCGTGGGGTGGGTTCCAAGCAGGTGTGTGGCACTGAACCCCCATAATTCCCGCTCTTTCTCCCCCAATACCCTCTATACTGAACTCTGATGCCTTTGGATTGTTATTTCCCATGAAGCAATCCGCCGAGGCCATTCTCCAGGATAAGAAGGCTGATATTGTAGATAAGATGGTCATGAACACATTCGTTTGGATATTAGGCTTCAGCAACAAATCAGGAGCGCAATTTGTCCAAGAGGTTTAAAATAACTGCACTTTATTAAAAAGCATAGTCTCTAGTCAGCTAACTAATTTCACTGTCCAAACTTACTCATGAAAGGGCAGACATCCTTTTACATTTAATTGGATCAGTGAACACCCTTGACCATGAACGAAAATGGTATTAAGATATTGTGCGCATCACTGGACAAACATCTTATTATGATAGGAAGTGTTCATATGGAAGAAGATAAAGTGCTTATCGAACTGAATAATCTAAGGAAAGAAATACAACAACTAAAAAATAACCTAAGTAAAAGGCAGAGGGAAAATAGTTTATTTTCTTTATCCTTTTTCATCGAAGCATTTGGTATTTCTATTACACTATATTCCTCCGGAATATTAAACCAAGCGATCAGTTTTAATCCTCCCATTTGGTTCGGTTATATGGGTGTCGTAGTGGGTATTTTTATTATGTTGACCCCAATAATTACTTCTAGATCTAAGAGTAAAAAAGGCAATTTATAAAGAAGAATTTTTAGATCCCTCTTGTCTTTAGAAGAAGTCATTATTTTTACAAGTGTAATTATAGATAGAAAATATCCACTAATGAATTTCACCTAACCCAAAATGAAAAAGTATCAAATAATCGTACCTATGGCTGGGCAGCGACCCCGATGACAACGGCGTTATTTCAACATAACTTTGATAATATTAGAAGAAATTCATCATACTAAGCTTTTTTGAGGAATTGTAAGATGAAAAAGTGGAAATGCATTCAAGTTCATCATCACAAAAATATCGGGGAATTGATTGAGGAATATCAGAACGATGGCTGGAATCTTCACACTTACCAAGTAACTGGAGATTGGCTGGCATGGACAGCTAAACACTTCCTTTTGTTTCAGAAAGATGTCAAAGACGCTAAAGAAGTTAGCAGCAGGGGTTATCCCTGTCCTTATTGCCAGGTAATAGTTACTTTATCCGCAAAATCTTGTCCCAATTGCGGAAAAGATCTTTATTACCCTACAGATACTTAGCAGAGAAAGAGAACGGTATCAAGTAATCGTACCTATGGCTGGACAATGATCCCTATGTTCGTGCAGTGGTGACTTCATAGAGAACCAGCGAAAATTGAAAAAACTCATGGGTTAGATGTTAGGAAACACTCAAATATCTTCTGAGCATTTTTATAGGCGTATTTCTCCTGTAAGTCAGCAGGTAATCTACCAATAACCTCACGACTCAGATTAATCACAACATCGAACACTGAGTCATCAAAATGCCAGGTGTAGGATAGGTCGGTGCCCCATAAAACACGGTCCGGGTATAGCTCGAGCATAGTTTCCAAATTATTAAGACCGTTCTGGACTAAGGCTTCAGTCCCTATACGGTTAATATCTGCCAAGAAGCGCTCAGCAGTGTCAGCAGCAGCACCACCCGGGAACAAAAGGTTATACCCTACCAGTTTCGAGGTGAATATCGAGTCGTTTGCATCTATGGTGAAATAGACATTTGAGTATTTATCCATTAATTGAGCGACCAATTGCATATCTTCTTTTCGACCGTGAAAAAGGAAAATGGTATCAGGATAATCGCGTACGGAAGGTTCTATCTCGGATAATTCTGTAGCTCGCCCTCCCATATTAACAGTACTGAGATGAATCATAACTATACCTTTCACGGCGTTGACAGCTTGGAAGACGGCTTGCATAGCCGGGCTATTGAAGGTCACGCTCTGAAGATCCGTTTGGTAAAGGGCTATCTCACCCACACCCCACTGTAATCCCTGAGGTTGAAGATACTGTTGCAGCACTGACTTAGTGTACTGTTCTGAGGCGAATACCTGACTCCAGTTGGAGGCGTGGAAAAGCGGAATGATATGACTTCCAGTACCACTGATAATCGATTTAATACTTAATGCAGTGGAGCTGGTACTGTCTACGGGAAGTAAACAGAAGCCGATAGCCCAATTTACATTCCCTCCGCTTAAAAAGCTTATCAAACTATTGGCAGATCCAAAGCGTGACAATAGCGTATTCTCGTCCAAGTGTAGGTGGGTATCGAAAAGGGGACCTGTACCTGTATACGGTCCAGTAGTCGTTTGTGACGTAGTTTTGGCAGTTGTTGATGAGGTAGTAACCACAGTTGATGTTGTTGTAGCTGGATGTGATGTTGTTATTGTTGTTGACGTAGCGGTTGTGGTTTCGGTTTTTTGTGTGGTTGTAGTGGATGTGGTAGTAGCTGATTTACCGCAGGATACCAGAACTGATGATAGAGCTAATAAACAGGCTGATACAAGCCATAGTATCTTTCGACTGTTCAATTGGCACTCCCCTCCTATTTTCTTAAAGAACATTCCGTATTTTCTCTATTCAAGTATCACCATGAGTATAGGAATCAAGAGCGAGTTTGTCAAACATATTCTTTCTTCTTCTTGCCTCTGCCCAATCATAAACCCACGAAGGGCGATGCCTAACTAGCATTCGCCATATTTATATCTAATCATTAATTTGATATTAGCTCCGCCTGTTTGTTAATTGTGTAGCGCTACAAAAAGTATACTGCTCCCCATTAAGACAAGCGGTTAGCTAAGGGAGTAAAATGGCTGGTAACAGGGAGAAAAGCAGCCATGAAAAGAAGGAAATGGGACCCCAAGACCAA
>JAPLHG010000018.1 GCA_026389745.1 Chloroflexota bacterium
CAATTCCAAAATAGTCGTACCCACCGATTCGTCACTGGTCAATGTTATCGGAGGTTTGGCTGGGATAGATATCAATCCGCCCAAGAAGTAATTGCCAACTAGGGTTTAACATCAGACGGCTAGGCGACATTGAATACTGACCTACCCCATAGAAATGAGCCCAGTTTTAGATACTTCGGACATTGTGGTAGGGGAAAGCTGTTTGCATGACTTCAAACCTGGCAACAATGAAGGGTGAGGGTATTTCCAAAGTTGGGGTATTCCAGTTTCCGGGAATGATAGAATGGTAGAAAATAAATAATAAATTGTGGGCTACCCAATAAGGCTTTTGCCGTCGTTATTGATCCATTAGTAGAAGTGTTCGCACTCATTGATCGGTTGATGCAGCTCTTTATTTCCAAAGAAAATTCTTCAAAGGTAATGTCAGTAAACAATGAATAATCAGGACAGATTGAGAACAGATGAAGTCTCTGCAAATCTTACGGAGAACGCAGTTAAGGCAGCACAAGAAATCTTGACATGTGATGGTAAAGACCTGCGCTCCCTTCTTTGCAAAGATATCATTATGAACGCCCTCAAGTGCCAGAATCTGGATATCTTAGACCTCAAGATGATAGACCGGGTGGTGGCGGAGTTCCAACATGCCGCTTGTGTCTTCAAGCCGTACAGATCAGTTCGTAAAGTATCAATCTTTGGGTCAGCACGGGTAACAGACGACGATCCCTATTACGAGCTTGCCGTGAAATTCGGCCGTTCGGCGGTGGAGAAAGGTTTCATGGTAATCACTGGAGCGGCGGAGGGTATAATGCGGGCTGGTATCGAAGGTGCCAGGCCTGAAAACAGCTTTGGTGTTAACATCCTCCTACCCTCTGAACAAGCGCCTGCCAAGGTTATTCAAGATGACCCCAAACTGGTAACATTTAAGTATTTTTTCACCCGCAAAGTATTCTTTGTCATGGAAGCCGATGCCATAGCGCTATTCCCTGGTGGTTTTGGCACACAGGATGAAGGGTTTGAAGTGCTGACGTTGTTACAGACAGGGAAAGCTCCACCAATGCCCGTAGTACTCATGGAGCTTCCCGGGGAAGAATACTGGGAAACCTGGGATAAATTCATCAGACAGCAGTTGCTAGCCCGAGAATTCATCCACCAAGAAGACCTATCGTTCTACAAGATCATGCATTCTCCGGAGGAAGCGGCAAACTGGATAGAGTCTTACTATTCAACCTATCATTCGATGCGACAGGTTCGAAACAGGCTGGTGCTCAGATTGGAAAAGGAGCTTCTGGATAGTCATATTGCCGTATTGAATGCGAAGTTCCTGGACGTGATTAAGTCAGGGAAGATATATAAAACGTCGGCACTGCCCGAAGAGGCAGATGAACCAGATCTACGCTCGAAAGCCAGGATCACCTTCTCTTACAACAAGAATAGTGCTGGGCGGCTTAATGAGATGATACTGATGATTAACCAACTAGGTCACACAATCTGACGGATTAGTATATGGAGTAACTAACGTAGATGGCTCCGGCTACCCCAAAAGCATGAAGTCCTTCTTACCTAAAAGAGCGGTTCGAATCCCCTTAACTGGAGTAATGTATACAAAATGTGCCCAAAGGGTGAACCAAGGTTGTCGTTTTGTTGCCGTCTAGTTTGATTGGGGCGATATCGAAACCGATCTCGGCATCAAGGATGTCGGTCTTCGCTAGCACTCCCACCGACCTGGCAAAATCTCTTATCTGACGTGGATTCACCATCGGGGGTTGGGAAAGGAATTAGAAAAAACACAAAATAAACCCAATTCGGGAGACTTAGGTTGGTAGTTCTGGATCTTTGTCCTGGCTACCCTTGACCCTGCCCTAGAATAAAAAGTAGTTGGAATCTACCCCTGAATGGAATATGATAAAAAGGAGGAATAAAATGAAAAGACATGATAAGAAGATATTTACTGTATCTGATTCGCTGGCAATTAAGCACGCCCATCTTAGCTCCAGTTATCGCATTATTTAAACATTCCCCCTCGCTTTTCGGCACTCGTGAAGATTGGATTGGTGCGGCAATCGCTAACCTAATCGGCGGGTTGATTTTCTTCTGGGTTGACCGGTTTATCTTCACTTCGGAGAAGCTGGGTACGGTCTGGCAGGTTCATGAAAACGTGACGTGTGGCGAGTGCGGCAAAACCGCCAGAGGTTATCGATTGGTAAAAACCGAAGGGTATGACAAAACCAAATCCGCACCGCAATTCCGATGCGAAGAGTGTTCCCTTAAAAAGTCAGAAACCCTGAGAAAAAAGGGAGTCAGAATCGACTGAGCCGCATTCATGCCCGTTAACCGGTTTGCGGTAGACATTGAACTACGAAAGGATATATGGATGGACTACGGTGTAGAAGTCAAGTTATTGGCGATTACCCCCGATAACGAAAACCTCCTGGAGATGGCGGGGCGTATCTGCTATGCCAGCGTGGGGAAACTGGGTATCAGCGAAAAGTGGCTGCAATCCCGCATCAAACAGGGACACGAAAGCCTTATCGAGCATGCCAGCGCTACCTTTTATATAAAAGCATCCCGCGCGCTCACCCACGAACTGGTCCGCCACCGTATCGCCAGCTATTCCCAGCGCAGCCAGCGCTATGTGAAAGAGACGAAGGAAGACTATATCACTCCCCCGGAGCTTTCGGAGGAGACTGGCCCTGAGGTTGTGCGTGCATTCCACCAGGCGATGTCTGCCGCCTGGGAAGCCTACCGGCAACTTTTAGATGCTGGTGTTAAACCGGAAATAGCTCGTTACGTGCTCCCAAATGCTTGCACTACGGAGATAATCTGCACCTGGAATTTCCGCGAGATAAGACACATTATCAAGCTGCGTACCAGCCCGGCGGCCCTACCAGAATTTCAGGTTATAGCAGAAAAAATCAGGGAAATTATGAGGATACAGTCACCCAAGATTTTTATTGATTTGTGACAGAGCGATTATTCAACTGAACATCTTCATATGGGAATGCTTATAAAAAACGGCCGAGAAAACCCTGCATTTTAATGCCAGGGAGTGTCAAATCACTCTTCTAGATAATCCCTTAGTTTACGGCTCCGGCTCTGGTGACGCAACTTACGGAGAGCTTTAGCTTCAATTTGCCGGATGCGCTCACGCGTGACTGAAAATTCCAAACCCACCTCTTCCAGCGTTCGGCTTCTCCCATCTTCCAACCCAAACCTGAGCTGCAATACTCTCTGCTCCCTTGGCGTCAAAGTCAAAAGGACATCACTAATCTGGTCTTTGAGTAACAGCCGGGATGCACCCTCAATCGGTTGCACAGCCTTACGGTCCTCAATAAAATCACCCAGATGGCTATCTGTATTCTCACCCATGGGAAGTTCCAGGGAAATGGGTAATTGGGCAACTTTGATAGCCTCACGTACCCTTTCCGGTGACATCTCCATCTTTATCCCAATTTCTTTAGCAGTCGGGTCGCGGCCATACTCCTGTGTCAGTTTACGGGTTATCCTTAATAGTTTGTTGATAGTTTCAATCATATGCACCGGCACGCGAATGGTACGCGCCTGGTCAGCGATAGAACGAGTAATGGCTTGTCGTATCCACCAGGTGGCGTAGGTGCTGAACTTGAAACCCTTGTGGGGGTTAAACTTTTCCACACCTCGTATTAGACCGATGTTGCCTTCTTGAATGAGGTCCAGCAAAGACATTCCGTGTCCGATATGCTTCTTGGCGACACTGACTACCAGCCGTAAGTTAGCTTCGGTGAGGAGGTCTTTGGCGATTTTCGATTCCTTCTGAAGTCCGTCCAGGTACTCTCTCAAGTCTAACTCTCGGGCTTCAAGTTTCTGAACAAACTCCATATCGTTAACCAGTGCAGGAATGTTTGCCAGAGAAGCTTTACCTCCAATTGCTCTCAGAACATTTTCCGGTAGTAGTACGCAGTCTACAGAAAGGGCAATCAGCCTTCGCTCGATGGGTTCTGGAGGAAGATTGAGCTTGTCCGCTATCGCTTGCACTATTAACTGGTCAATTACTCCATCGATGGCATCTCGGAACCTGACATTGGTGATTGTTTGGCGGAATTTGCTATTCTCAGCCAGGCCTAAATTTTCCTGTAATTTATGTATGATTTCCCATGACTGCCCCAGCTCGCGAACGATTTCGAGATAAATTTGGCTGGCAACAGTACGCTGGCCTTGATTTTGTAATTTTCGCTCTATTTCAGAACTGCGTTTGCCGATTTCGATTCGACGCGCGATGATTTTCTCATCACTTGCCTTGAGCAATGGAACCCGTCCGATTTCATGTAAATAAAGCCGTACCGGGTCATCGCCCAGTTCTGGCTCATCGTTCTCTAGCGGCTCTATCGTTGGCTCTTCGGGTTCTAATTCATCGGCAGCCGGTTCTTCTTCAAGGGTGACATCTTCAGCAATTATTTCTTGGTCTCTTATTCTCTCCGGTTCAAATTCGGATGATGCCATCGTAAATGCGTCGGCAGTCATTTTCTCACCCTCCTGATTATTTCTAAAGGGCGTGTCGCTCATCAAGAGTGCGTGGTCGGATGTTCATAGGTATATTATAGGGTAAAAGTGGAGGAATTCGAATGCCCCCAACGGAAGTCGAATCCGTGTTGACAGCTTGAAAGGCTGCTGTCCTAGGCCTCTAGACGATGGGGGCACATTATAAGAGTATATCAGATACAGATTTCTCCGACAATACGCTGCGTGAGAGGTTTTATGCCGCTCTCCTTGTGTAAGGAGAGTAATTACCACCGATGTGTTACAATACTTTCAATGGCGGTTAATCCCGATAATCAGATAAAACACTCTCCTGTATCTAGAAAGAGCTGGCTCAAGAGAAATTCCCTCGCAATAATAATGTTTCTCCTGGTGGTTGGTATTACAGTAGCGCTCTTTTTATCGAGGGATGAGATTACCAAATTCGGCAATTACGGGTATCTCGGGGCATTTCTTATCAGCGTTTTTACTAACGCCACAATTCTCCTGCCTATGCCCAGTATCCTGTTAATCTTCCCTCTCGGAGCCGCTTTCAACCCGTTATATGTTGGTCTGGCGGCGGGTTTTGGGGGTGCGATTGGTGAGATGACAGCCTATCTGGCGGGTTACAGCGGACGGGGCGTCTGGCATAACAACCCAAACTACCTCAAAGCCGTGGCGTGGTTGAAGAGGTGGGGGATGTTGATTGTCTTTATTTTTTCAGTCTCGCCCATGCCACTGGATTTAATGGGTCTCGCTGCGGGTAACCTGCGCTTTCCTGCCTGGAAATTCTTTCTACCCTGCTGGCCCGGTAATATGTGGGATTCTGGGGATGGGACGCTTTTATGAATAATCAAGGCCTCAGGACATCACTGTGCATTACAGCCGTCGCAATCGTGGCTACGCTGCTTCTGGTTGTGGCGGCGTTACTATTGGAAAATTGGGATTGGAAAAGATTGCAGAAGAGAAGAACTAGAGCTGGCGGTGCAGAATCCACTTCCTGAGTTCCGGGTGTTTGAGGCTAGTCCCGCGGTCGTAGTAGATTTCAAACAGCTCGCTCTCTGAAGTTTTCACCAGATAGTAATTCCGATGGTGACGTTCCCACCATCTTTTCTTACGGCCTGTTGCAGTCGGACCGAACCCGTGGTCCTGCCACTCCTGAACTATTTCCGAGATAATATATTCATGGTCGGCAACCCGGAGAGCGGTAGGAACCTTAACATCTCCGCTGACAGTAACCTGAATCTCCTGCCCGAAGAACTTGGGAGGCATAAGACCCCCTCATTTTACGGATAAACCGGCAGTGCCTGCAAGCCGGCCGTCTCCGGCAGGCCGAGCATCAGGTTCATGTTCTGAATTGCCTGACCGGCGGCGCCCTTCACCAGATTATCGATACAACTGATGACGATGAGTTTTCCGCTCTGTGGAGAGATGGTGGGGTAGATGATGCAGAAATTGCTTCCCCAGGTCTGTTTGGTGTGCGGAGACTCGTCGGCAATCCGGACGAAGGGTTTATCTTGATAGAAATCGGAATACAATTGCCTTAGCTCTTCTATCCCCTTCTTCCCGCCGGCAAACTTGCCGGGTAACAACGAGGCATAGCAGGTGCTCAGTATGCCGCGTGTCATCGGCGTCAGGTGCGGATTGAAGGTAATAGAATGTTTTTGTTTGGGATTGAGAAGGTTTAACTCCTGCGTAATTTCAGGGAGGTGGCGGTGCCCTTCGAGGGCATAAGCGAAAGTATCCTCGTTGGCCTCCGGATAATGGGTGCCTAGGCTCAGTACCCTCCCCGCACCGGAAACGCCCGATTTGCTGTCAATGATAATATCGGGTTCGACCAAACCCTTTTTGACCGCCGGCGCTAATGCCAGGATTGCTCCGGTGGAGTAACAGCCGGGGTTAGCGACCAGCCGCGCCGAGGGTAGCTGGGAATGATACAACTCCGGCAAGCCAAAAACCGCCTCCTTGAGGAGTTCTGGTACCGGGTGTGTAAAGCTATACCAGGTGGGATAGTCCTGCGGATTGTTCAGACGGAAATCGGCACTGATATCGATGACCCTTAACCCTTTTTTGACCAGAGGAGCGCACTCTCTGGCGCTTTCTTTATGAGGCAATGCCGAGAAAACCACATCAACATCTCCCAACTCTGTCTCAATCGTCAGGTCAAATGCCGCCAAGTGCGGGAAGACTATGTTCAGCTTCTGCCCGGCGGCACTTCGTCCGGTAACAGAGGTCAATTCCGCATACGGGTGTTGATACAATAACCGTGCCAGCTCAATCCCCGTATAGCCGGTAACGTTGATGATGCCAATCCTGGTTTTTTCCATTTTTCTACCCTCATTGTTATTGGGGATAAATGTTTCAAGGGTTCTACCGCTTTAGAATACCACAGCCTGTGTTTGACTATCAAACAGCGGGCAAATTCACTCGTTTGTTTGGCGTTCAATGCTGGTGATATAATTGGCCAGAGGTTCTTCCTAATCAATACGCGGGAGAGAAGTCCTTCGGGGAAAGGACTGAGTCTCCCCGCTTACTTTTTAGAGGCGAAGTCGATGGATGGTTCTTACCAGCAGGCTCTGGATTTCATTTACAGTTTTATTGACTATGAAAGGCAGAGAGTCCCGAACGCTGAGGCACTGTGGGATTTAAGGCGTGTCGAGGAATTGCTGGGTCGATTGGATAACCCCCATCTCAAGGCGAAGACGGTTCACATCGCCGGGAGCAAGGGCAAGGGCAGTGTTGCGGCTATGATTTCCTCGGTGCTGACCACCGCGGGCTATGTTACCGGGCTTTATACCTCACCCCATCTGCATTCCTATAACGAACGTTTTCGTGTCGATGGTAAGTTAATTTCAGACGATGAGATTGTTCATCTGGTAGCGCAACTCAAACCCGAGGTGGAAGTGGTGAATCGGGAAGCCACCTATGGCAAGTTGACCACTTTCGAGATAACAACTGCCCTGGGGTTCAACTATTTTGCTCAGAGAAAAGTGGCTTTTCAGGTGATTGAGGTTGGTTTAGGCGGGAGACTGGATGCTACTAATGTGGTCAAGCCGGAAGTTTGTGTGATTACCTCAATCAGTCTTGAGCATACGGATTTGCTGGGCGACACTCTGACTGCCATTGCCAGCGAGAAGGCAGGTATTATCAAACCAGGTAGTATCGTGGTAAGCTCATCACAGGCAGATGAGGCTGACAGGGTAATAGAATCAGTCTGCCATAAACAGGGAGTCAA
>JAPLHG010000062.1 GCA_026389745.1 Chloroflexota bacterium
AGAGATTTTCCCGTAGATGAACCTTGGGGCGCTCCGGACTAAGGGACAGGCTTCTCGCAGCACTCAGCGCTGACACGCCCAGGTCCGCGCAGGAGATAGTGGTGGCAACGCGGCTGGACAAGAAGAAGGTCTGGGACGGGCTCGCATACTGGTGGGAACGCGGCCTTCTCCTGCGCTCCGAGACGCCGAGTTATGAAGCCGTGGAGGTGTTCAAGGGCAGACGAGGCTATCGAAAGAATACGCGCGCGTACTACCTATATCTGCTGAAGACAGGCGACAAGGAATCGTTTCAGGTAAAAGGCCAAAAGTTCGTCGCCTTTAGCGAAGAGTGCAAGGACAGCAGAGGAGCAAGGGACACGAGCAAGGCGCAGATGATCATTAACTATCTAAGTGAACATTCTGACAAGGCGTTCTTCTCAAGCGATGTCGCGAAGGCTTTAGCAGACCAAGGCGTGAAGCCACGTGATGTGATGGCTACCGTTAGGCGCTACGGCGACTCGGTGTACGTCCGTGGCTACCGCACCGACCAAAGGCAGACGCCCTTCAAGGAGGGCTATCTGCTCACATGGATTGGCGATGGCAAGCCAAGGGAAGAAACGTTAGCGGAGGCCATACAGCGGACGGACATCGTGCTCGACAAGCGAAGCTCGGCGAACCCGGTCGTCGAGCGCATACACCAGATACGCGACATTGTGATAGAGTCCACGAAGCTGCGCGACCTTGTCGGCGTGCAGTTCCTTCAGGCGGAGCTCGGGTGCACGGAGAACGAGGCGGACAAGGCGGTCGACAGGGCGATGCAGCTCTATCCCGACATCAAGGAGGTGAAGCTGTTCAACGCCTACCGATACCTATACCATGCTTCGATGGCGGAGGAGGATTTGGCGGCTGCGAGGCAGATGAAGGAGAACTATATCCGCGTTGTGAAGGGCCGCGACAATCGCGTCGGTCACAACTGGGAGGCTGTGCCAGAGTGGTTCATCGATACGTTCACGACGGGCGCACGGTTCTGGACGCAGCAGCACAAAACAGACGGTGAAACCCGTAGGGAGCAGGCGGCAGAACGCGGAGGTTGACCGCGTGTGGGAGGTTACGCCGGGCGTGTTCGCACAGCCGATTACCTATGTGCTCGAATGTAAGTGGGGGTTGGTGAAGAAGCGGTACGTGGACGATTTCTTTGAGGTGCTGAGGTGGAGCAAGGAATTCGGAGTCGATGCACCGGATGGCCGTCAGGTAAGGCAGGGTGTTCTCGGCGTGTTTGCGGCGAGCTCGTTCGACCCGAAGGAGACGGTTGTGATAAACGACGAGTCGATTAGTCTGGCTGCGTACGCGGCGCGGATGAACATCCAACTCTTGAAGGCCGTTGATTTCAACGAGAAACTACATGAGCGTGGGGCGGATAACGACGTTACCGTGCAGCGTATCTGTCGTGTCGCCAAAGATGAGACACAAGTTAGAGAGATGATTGAAAGAATTTGGAATGATCCAGAAAAAGCCGAAAATACACTCGCGTCGTTCAGCCTCGATAACTCCAAACTCTATAAATTTGAAAAGTTACTGGAAGGCAATGGCGATAATTGAGTCGATTCACTCTTTTTTAAGTTGTTGAGGTGGTTCCTGACTCTTAGGAGGTTCCATCTGCTGAACATGCTGCATAACCTGTTGAACTGCAATGGTCATCGTAAGAGACACCTTATCGTTCTCAAACAACTTCGCTGACATGGGCTGCTGCTGCAGGAAGAATATTGAGCGACTGTACAACTCCCAAACCTTGTTCCAGAGCTCACTGTCCTGAGGAAGGCACTCGACATTCAGCTTCAATTCGTTTGAACATTCGTCGACATCCAGGACTTTCCCATGGGATTTGTACTTCTTCTTGGAATCACTTGCGGACAGCCATTCAGCCACAATTTCAGCCTGTTTCGGATTGCCTTTTAACTGGTATTGCTTTAACCATTTTTCCGCAAATTCTTTCGACTCGTCGATAGCGCTCTGCGCCCTAGCGATAAGCTCGGGACGGATTTGGGAAAGCATTGGATAATAGAGCTGGATAGGATCGCCGGCCTTGACTTTTTCCCTGATAATTTCCAGCCCGTCAATCAAGGAGCGTGCAGGTATGCCGGGACCTACAGGGCCAGTCATGAACTGAGGGTCAATCGGTCCCAGTTCCGACAGATATCCCATCAGGATTTTATCGCTTCCCAGCGCTATCATCGTGGCAGCGCTCTTGGCGAAATCGGGCACTATTACTCTGAATGATTTCGTGAACCTCTTCCTGCACATCAGCAGGATTTTTTCGGCGGCTTCCCCGCTTCCGCCAGGCGAGTTGATCATGAGCACGCCGTCCTCGCTGTCAACCGATCGTAGAAGGTCTTCGAACAGAGGTATGTCCTGCTGCATTATGATGGGGATTGGATGGTATGGACTGGCAATGTATACGATCAACTTCGCGCCAAGCAATTCCTGTATCTGTTTGATAAGGGGCAAACGGTGGTTCGGATAGGTATTAGTCGCGAGGAGATTGCTTACGGTTGGTTCGTGGGACACGCAAACTACCCGTTATTACTCTGGACCGTAACTAGATAGACTTTGTTCTCAGACTGCTGGATGCTCTCAAGAACCCTTTTCATCTCGTCAAGCTCGTTCAGGTCCTTCTCGGAACTTTTCCAAACGGACTCGATGAACTTTTGAAGAGCCATTCCAATCCCTGTATTTCTCTTATGCATCGGAACTTAAGAATTGCTCTATTTTCCGGATTTTAATTAGCTTTTACCATGGTTTGAAATGTTAAAAACAATTTAAAAAGGAATTAAGAAATGATATAATAAAGCCTTTTAACCATTCCTAGATATCCACGCCATCTAGTGGGGCCATGACATGACGGCAGTTAGGGTGTTGGGGGATCATTGGGACATCTGTGCGCTTTAAGTCGTCATATGCGGCAGGAAACGAGTGGGCCAGTATTGTATTGATGTCTAGAACCCGTCCTTCAAGATTCGCCCTGCATGACGGTTGCATAAGATCCATGCCATAAGTATGGATCGTCCGACATCTTGTCTGGCCTTTTCGTAGCAGATGTCTCCCCAACGCCCCTGTGTGGATGCGGTTAGGTTCGCACATGGCAACAGCTGCG
>JAPLHG010000127.1 GCA_026389745.1 Chloroflexota bacterium
CTTGATATTGTTCGGTGCAATCTGAACATACCGCAGATGCCTTCTGCCGGCCAGCATGACCATCCGCTGCCGCCATGGCACTGCATCAGGCAGGAACTGCGCAACCGCATCGCTGCTGTGCGTACGCAACCGCAAGGCTTTTCCTATTGCCGCGGTAAGCTGCTCGACGGTATATTTTTCCAGCAATCGAAGTACGCGGATATACTCACGCCTTCCATCGGCCTGATCAGCTTCAAGTCTGCTCTGGAGGATCGCAAAACATTGCGGTAATACAAGTTTTTTCAACGTCTTGGCATAGGGCAGTGATCCAGGCTTCCGCTCTAAAAGCGGCAGATAGTGTAATGGATCAAATATCTGCTGCTCTTTATCCCAGCAGCGATTATGGACGGCGATAATCATGTTGTAATGGCATATCTCGACATGATCGACAAAGCCTTTGACCGTTACCTCCCGAAATGCGTATTCCAAAGGCACAGAATAATCAATGTGATCAAAACGAACCAAAAGCTGCGAATTGACCTTGGTGGCAGCTGTCTTGCAGGCTTCAAATGGAGCCAGAGGTAATGGCTGCATTGCATACCGGTCTTCTTCCAGCAGATCTCGCTTGATCGCGCTGTGACCACGTAAACGACGATCCATATCCTCACGGCACCGCGCAAGAAGATACTGATTTAATTCATCAAAATCTTTCACTTGCGGCACGGGAACCAGGAAGTTAAGACGCGAATATTTTACAATACCCTCGACCACTCCTTTTTCATTGGGGCGGGCCACATTGCAAACGGTAATCTTTCTTCCCAGACCGATGATTGACGAGATCGCAATCTTGCTGTTGTCATAGCTGATGCGGGAAGGAATCCTGCCAAAGAACTTAAACGCCTCAACATGGCCGTCCCAGAAGGTCTCGGTGCATTCACGCTCGTAGGTCTTGAGAAAAAACACATCGCTGTGCGGCAGCACCATTACAAAGAACTTCACCTTGCGCAATACTCCTGCCATCTTCACCGCCGCCTCGCCAAAATCAACCTGCGCTTCGCCGGGTGTATGAACAAGCGGCATGAATACTTCCTGACTGGTCTCTTTTAACTGACGAACCGCGTCTTTGACGGCCGTATAGCCGCCGTCGAAGCCCTCCAGCTTCAGACGGAACCAGATGAGTTTGGCGGTATGTCGCTGTTTTTTAGGCGCATCTTTGTCCTGATTGAGGATCTCCCGGATACGACCCAGATACGGGCCAATCTTGCCTTTGCAGGCCGGCTTGGTTCTGCGGTACCCCGGCGGCGAGGCATTGTTCAAAATCTTCTTCAGGGTTTTCCAGTGCATACCGGTCTCCCGAAGAATCGTACGTTTGGAAACTCCCTCCCGTAAAACACGATGTCTGATTTCAATCCACTGATCCATTTTGCGATACACTTCCTTTCTCCATACAAAAATAGTATTGTTTTGTCGCCAACACAGCGACAAAAACCAACCATTCTTGCAGAAATTATTTAGAAGTGCCGCACTTTTCCTCCGCCTTTACCCCCGGCGCACTTTTGCTCCGGCGTTTATACTCGACGGCCTTGTTTACCAGGAAGTACCAATGCCTTCTGATAGTAC
>JAPLHG010000009.1:0-1877 GCA_026389745.1 Chloroflexota bacterium
CGTGTGCTCTTCCGATCTTACTCATCTATTTTGTGGTGATGTTTCTGGTTTCCTTCTATATGGGTAGAAGGATTGGTGCCGACTACTCGAAAACGGCGACTATTGCGTTCACAGCGGCAAGCAACAATTTCGAGCTGGCAATTGCCGTAGCGGTGGCAGTCTTCGGCATCGGCTCAGGTCAGGCATTTGCGGCAGTCATCGGACCTCTGGTAGAAGTGCCGGTACTTATCAGTCTGGTTAATGTGTCGCTCTGGTTTCAGAAGAAATTCTTTAAAAATAAATCGATGCTCTCGACGTGAAGAAACCCCGATGTCCAAATATCAAATAGCAAGCAATTGAGGGCTGAATATTACTTCAGGGAAGATGCAAACATGCCAAAAAGAGATGTCGTTAAACTAGAGTTTGACGGTGCTGTCGCGTCTGATGGAAGGCGCCAAACGGGTTACCAATATGGCGATGTCTGCGCCGCTGGGTTGGGGGGATTACGGTTAGAAACGGATGTTTGTCTTGGAGCTGGCACTGCCAACTCATTCAGCGCCGAAGCCCGGAAATTCCTGAAGAAAAAATAGTCCACTCAAGCTAGCCGGTGTAGAGATATAGCGGATTGTCGTCGGTGATGAGCCTGCCACCTTTTGCGATTGCTTTTCGCATGTGTTTCGGCAGGGTGAACATCATCCGGTGTGTCAGACCATCATAAAACCTCAGGTTTTTCAGCGAACGCTCTTTAATTTTCTTATCCACTTCGGCAGGCGTCAGGGCGGCGGTATCTAGAGTCATTGATGCTACACAGAATCCCCAGGGGCCGCCAAAGGATGGGATATCAGCCACATAAACACTGACGATGGGGAAAATGCTTTTCAGTGTGTGGTTGACGGCTTTCAGATTGAGCAGTTCGGTATAAGAGCCACAGCCTGACTGTACTGAGATGATGCCGTCTTTGGTCAATTTGTTTCGGACTATTTGATAGAATTCCTTGGTGTAAAGCAAATACGCGGGTCCTTTTTCTACCGGTTCCGTCAGGTCGATAATAATGACATCGAACTGCTCGTTGCTTTCCGCCAGCCATTTGCGGGCATCGGTGTGGTAGATTTCAGAACGCTTGTCGTCGAAGGCGCCGGCGTGATATTCGGGCAGGTACTTTTTGCAGATTTTAATGACGCCCTCGTCGATATCGACCATCACGGCTTTCTTGACTGACGGGTGGGCGAGGACTTCACGCAGAGTGGCTCCCTCACCACCACCGGCAATAAAGACTTTCTCAGGGTGGGGGTGAGCGAGCATCGGCGGATGCACTAGTGACTCGTGATAAACGAATTCGTCCGCTTCGCTGGATTGAATCTTGCCGTCCAGTACCAGTAGCTTGCCGAAGCTGGGGCTACGAAGGATTTCAATCGACTGAAACTTTGTCCGACCTGTATATAAAGTGCCTTCGATAGCATGCAGTTGCAGAAGATGCGGATTTATCTTGTCGAAGAACCACTTAGTAGATTTTATTTCCATAATTTTCCTATCCGGTTACTTTCTGTTTAGGCTCGGCCATGCCGCGGTATATCTGGATAATGGAATGCGTTTTGGGGTTAAGTCTTTCGATAATTACCTCGGCGGCTTTTTCCGGTTGGACGGTAGTGCCGCAGGTAAAAATGTCGGCACCGGCGTAGCCGTGTTCGGGCCATGTATGAATGGTAAGATGAGACTCAGCGATGATAATCACACCGCTGACACCCTGCGGACTGAACTGGTGGAATGATTCGCTGAGGACAGTGGCACCGGATTCGATGGCGGCGGCAAGCATAATTTCTCTGATGGTGTTGAGGTCGTTCAAAATCTTCCGGTCGCAGTCATTGAGTTCCAGTAGTAAATGTTTCCCTAGAGCATTC
>JAPLHG010000009.1:1916-13739 GCA_026389745.1 Chloroflexota bacterium
GAAGATTTTTCTCTGCCTTGACCCCCTAAGTAAAATCAAGACACAGACCTAATTCTAAATAAAAAAAGCAAATTTAGCAATAGTAAATATAAAGATAAATTTCAAATCCTGATTCTTCTGTTGAAGGATAAACAATCCCAAATAAGTTCAAATCACAAAATATACCCCCAATTTGAATGTCATTCCGAGCGTAGTGAAGAATCTCGTCTTCAGGCAACTAGATTCATTCGCTCCTCTCCGAAGGACTCGGAATGGCCGCCTCCCTTTGTCTTCGCGAGCGAAGCGAGTTCCTCTAGTAAACAGAATAACAAAAAACATTGCAATACTCTTCCCGTAGTGGTAATATAATACACAGCCTTTAAGCTGGTCCCGTTAGGCTGGCAAGGGAAGCGAGGAAAATCCAAAAACTAAAGCCTCTTGCCACCCACGGCAAGGGGTTTTTCATGTCTGAAAAAGTTATTATGACTCAGGAAGACATCAAACGGACTCTTGCCCGCATTGCCCATGAAATCATTGAACGTAGCAAGTCTTCGGAAAACCTCGTTCTCGTCGGTATGTACACCCGCGGTGTCCCTCTGGCAAAACGACTGGCACAAAATATCGAAAACTTCGCCGAAACCGAGGTGCCGGTCGGTGCTCTGGACATTATACCTTATCGTGATGACCTGCCTCACCATAATCACGGTAACACCGTTACCCGCACAGAGATTCCATTTAGCGTAGTCGGTAAATCAGTCATCGTCGTCGATGATGTTCTCTATACCGGACGTAGCATCCGCGCCGCCATGGATGCCATCATTGACCTGGGACGACCGCAGTCGATTCAGTTGGTAGTGTTAATTGACCGTGGACATCGCGAATTACCTATTCGTGCTGATTACGTCGGAAAGAATGTGCCCAGTGCCCATGATGAAGAAATTGCCGTCAGGTTGAAAGAGACCGATGGCGTTGATGAAGTTGCTATAATTAGTCAGCCAAGGGTGAAAGCCTCCGGCGGCAGGCTTTCGGGAGGTAATCAAGATGAGTCTAAAGAATAGAGACCTGGTCACTATTGACGACCTGACCAACGGCGAAATTGAATCAATCTTCTCTTTGTCTGACGAGATGTCCGGCTCGATGTCCCAGCAATATGGACTCTGTCGCGGCAAGGTTATGGCAACTATTTTCTTTGAGCCGAGCACCCGCACACGCCTCTCTTTTGAGACGGCGATGCACCGGCTCGGTGGTAGTGTCATCAGTGTCTCCGACCCAAGATCGACCTCTTTCTCCAAGGGTGAGAGCATCGCCGATATGGCGAGGATTGTCAGCAGTTATGCCGATATTATTGTCCTCCGCCACCCGTGGGAAGGCACCGCCAAACTGATGGCTGATTATGCCGGTGTCCCGGTCATTAATGCCGGCGATGGCGGTCACCAGCATCCCACACAGACCTTATGCGACCTCTACACACTCAAGAAGGAAAGAGGGGATATTCGCGGATTGAAGATTGCCCTCTGGGGCGACCTCAAGTACGGTCGGACAATACACTCCCTCATCTTCGCTCTTGCAAAATTCGGAGCAACCATCCTCTTCTGCCCCAGTCCCGGACTGGAAGTGCCGGAAAACATCCTGCGTAAACTGGTAACGGAATACGGTGGTGAACTGGAGAAATTTAGCAAAAATTACAAGCAGGCTCAGACAGGAGCTTTCCCGGTGGATGCGGCTTACATCACACCTGGTCAACCACATCAACTGGCAATGATGCCGGGTATCGACCTTGAGGTGGCGATGAAGGCAGGCGTGGATGCGCTTTATGTCACCCGACCTCAAAAAGAACGCTTCACTAATGAAGAAAGGGAATCAGGCCAGCAGTTCCCGATAGTTGACCAGAAGTTGATGCGCGGCAAGGAGTTCAGAAAAGCGCTCGTGATGCACCCCTTACCTCGGGTGGATGAGCTTGCCTATGACATGGATGCCGACCCGCGCAGTATGTACTTCAAGCAGGCGGCGCGGGGTGTGCCGGTGCGGATGGCGTTGATTGCTCTCCTCCTCGGAGCGAAAGAAGCTTTAGTTCCTGAAGAGCCGGTAGTGCCAAAGGTTGACTACCCGATGTATCGGCGGGGATACGGGGTAAAGTGCTCCAATCCGAGATGTGTTACATGGCAGGAGACCGAAAAGAATTATCTCAAGCCCGAGTTCAAAATAGTGAGTTTTAATCCTCTGACCTTCCGGTGTGTTTACTGTGAGCACGGCACCGAACCGAAGTGTGTTGCCAGTGCCGAGTGGCATCAAGGGATGGTGAAAAACAAAAAGTACCATCATGCAAGCAGTCACCTGGCGAAGAAGATTAAGCCCGAAAACCTGATTGCCTTTGATTTGGCGGAAGAAGCTGAGGCGCATGGCTTCAAGCCCGGTTATTACGCTCAATCGCCTGCCAAAAAGGAAAAACCGAAAATTGGCTAAAGCTCTGTTGATAAAAGGCGGTCATCTCGTTGACCCCGATCAGAAAATCGATTGTATGAGTAATCTTCTTATCAGGGAAGATAAAATTATCTGGTTGGGTCAGGGGAAAACCATGCTGGCAGGGTCGGACTATGATGTTCTGATTGCCGATGGACTGGTGGTCTGCCCGGGGTTTATAGATTTCCATTGCCATCTCAGAGAGCCGGGATTTGAAGACAAAGAAACTATTGCTACCGGCACGCGGGCGGCGGCAAAAGGTGGTTTTACTACTGTTTGCTGTATGCCAAATACCAAGCCGCCTCTGGATAATGAAGAAACAATAAAATATGTGAGATCCAAAGCCAGCAAAGAAGGTGTGGTGCGGGTATTGCCCATCGGGTGTGTTACTGTGGGCAGAAAGGGTGAAACGCTGGTTGATATGGAGACGCTGGCAAAAGCGGGCGTAGTAGGATTCAGTGATGATGGCGACCCGGTAAAAACTATGGCACTGATGCTACAGGCGCTTGAAAAGAGTCGTGAATTGGGATTGCCGGTGATTGACCACTGTGAAGACCCGGTGGGTGGTGAGCCTGAGGGCGAGGAGGAAATAATTGCTCGCGATATTGGACTGGCAGAAAAAACCGGCGGTTGGTTGCACATTGCTCATGTGAGCACAGCGGGTTCGGTCAGGCTTATCCGTGAGGCAAAAACAAAGGGCATCAGGTTAACATCGGAAGCCACTCCCCATCATTTGACTCTGACGGAAGATGCGGTTGTCAAGTTCGGGACACTGGCAAAAGTGAATCCGCCGCTAAGAACAAAACAGGATGTACAGGCGTTAATTCGAGGACTGAAAGATGGCGTGATTGATATCATCGCCACCGACCACGCTCCTCATACTCTTGCTGACAAGCAAGGCGATTTTGCCTCTGCCGCCTCTGGTATCAGTGGGTTTGAGACAGCATTGGGTAGTTTGATGGGATTGTTACACAGTGGCTCTTTGACCCTGTCTGAGCTGATTGCCTGCCTGACGACTAAACCGGCAGGGCTTCTCGGCGGACAATTCGGTAGTCTGAAAATAGGCGCAGTAGCAGATATCACTATCTTCGACCCGAATAAAGAATGGCTTGTTGATGTCACTAAGTTCGTCTCGAAGGGTAAAAACACTCCGCTGGCAGCCTCGATGCTAAGGGGCAAAGTTATGGCGACCATTTCCGGAGGAGGATTGGTTTATAGCGAAATAATAAAGAGCGGGAAAGCCTAGCCCGAATGTTTTTACGAGGAATCCCGATACAATCGGGATTCGCAATGACAGGCAGGGGTAAAAATGACCTCAAACACCAAACTACCCACGGAATATCTGAACAGGAGACTGGTTTGAAACAAGTTGTCGCCAAGATTCTCTCTAATCAGGCAGTAATGCCCGGCGTCTATTTGATGTGGCTAGAGTCCTCTGTAATAGCCCGTCAATCACAGCCGGGGCAGTTCCTGATGGTAACCTGTGGCGAGGAAACAATTCTGCGCCGTCCTATAAGTGTGCATAGTGTTGAGGGTGATAAATTAGCTCTGCTGTTTATGACGGTAGGGAGGGGTACGGAATGGTTATCACATCTTCAGGCTGGTGATTCACTGGATATTCTGGGACCGCTGGGTAATGGTTTTAACCTATCTTCGGAGACTAAGGAAATTTTGTTCATTGCCGGTGGTATCGGGATTGCACCGCTACGTTTTCTGATTGAGAAAATGAAAAGCTCGCGCCAACATATTACCTTATTGTCGGGTGCCGCCACGGCGAGAAAGCTTTACCCCAAGGAGTTGCTTCCACCTGAAGTCAGTCTGGTGGTTGCTACCGAAGACGGCACGGCAGGGCATAAGGGGCTGGTGACGGAGCTGATTCCGGGCTTTGTCTCTACTGCCGACCATGTGTTTGTCTGTGGTCCCATGCCGATGCTCAAATACATTGGAGAACGTCAGGGCAGGTTAGGATTAACGGGTAAACAGGTCTATCTTTCGCTGGAGATGAGAATGGCGTGTGGGGTGGGGGTGTGTTATGGCTGCACCATCAGGACAAAGGGTGGATTGAAGCAGGTCTGTAAGGATGGCCCCGTGTTCCTCCTCGATGAAATTATCTGGGATGAGATGGTCCGTTTGTGATGGAGTATTGTGATGATAGTAACGAATGAAATCAATCTGCGGACACAGGGTGATGGCGATATCATCGATATTACGTCCAAAGTACAGAAGCATGTCGCCGATTCCGGTATCAATAATGGCATAGCGACTGTTTTTGTTGCCCACTCGACTGTAGGTATCACCACCATTGAATTCGAGCCGGGTCTGGTGGCGGATTTACAGAAGCTATGGGAACGGCTGGTACCGAAAAATATCCCCTACGACCACGATGCTCGCTGGGGTGACGGAAATGGCTATGCTCATGTGCGGGCTTCATTACTGGGCGCTTCGCTGGTAATCCCGTTTACCGATAGGAAGTTGGCACTCGGTACCTGGCAACAGATTATCATGGTGGATTTTGACAATCGCCCGCGAAACCGTACTGTCATTGTACAGGTGATGGGGGAGTAGCTTGTCTTGACGGTAAATCTGAGAGGCTGATAATAAAAGTTGAGACCAATCTAATATTGGAAGGTAGTAAGATGGCAAATCAGATAGGTAAAAGATATCACTGCGCTAAGTGTGGTGCTGAACTCATTGTGGCCAAAGCGGGCGCTGGTACCATTACTTGCTGTGGGCAACCAATGGAATTGAAGAAGTAAGATATTTCATCGGAGGAGGACCTGCCGCGTGGCAGGCCAACTTGGTAAAAGATATAAGTGTGAAGTCTGTGGCACTGAGGTACTTTGTATCAAATCCGGACCGGGTCAGGTTACCTGCTGCGGTAAGGAAGTAAAACTTCAAGAAGCCAGACCAATCCCATCCTCTGACTGATGGTCTATTTATTGTTTTGAATTAGTGAGAAGAACTCGGCGCGGCTAGCCGCTTTCTGACGGAACAGTCCTCTAATCGCTGAGGTGATAATGTTAGTTCCCGGTTTTTTGACACCGCGCATCACCATACACAGGTGCTCTGCCTGAGCTACCACTGCTACTCCCTGTGGTTTAATTCCTTCCATAATCGCATCTGCAATCTGAGTGGTCATTCTTTCCTGAATTTGTGGCCTTCGGGCGATAATCTCTACTACCCTGGCAAATTTACTGATACCTACAACTCTGCCTGTGACATCCGGGATATAACCGATGTGTACCACTCCGTAGAACGGCAGGAGATGATGTTCGCACATGGAGTAAAAGGGGATGTCCTTCAAAATGACCATCTCGCGGTGACCGAGTTCGTAGCCGGTTTTCAACTCCTCTTTGGGGTCCATATCCAGACCTGCGAAGAGTTCGGCGTACATCTCAGCGACGCGTTTCGGAGTGTCTAACAGCCCTTCTCTGTGTGGGTCTTCCCCGATAGCGGTGATAATAGAGGCAACTGCTTCTTTGATTGCTTCCTCGTTGACCACTCCAGTCCTCCTTTGATGATGTGATAGCTTCAGGCTAATTATACACCGCCGCTAGCGTTTGAGTTGACTCGTTTGCAGATTTAATGAAAAGGCGCTTAATTCTGCTTAAATTTAATGCCAACCCAGAGCCTCTTGCACTGCTTCTTGAGTCGAGGGTACTTTCGCAAAGCTGCCTGTATCTTTCAGGGCAGTATCGGCATCTTTCAGTCCGTTACCGGTTACCACGCAAACTACCTTTTTGCCAGAGAAATCATATCCCTGTTTTGAAAGTTTGAGCAGTCCTGCCAAGGATGCCGCTGAAGCCGGTTCACCAAAAACGCCTTCTTTTTCAGCCATCAGATGATATGCGGCTAGAATCTCCTCGTCACTGACCATATCAATAATACCTCCGGACTCGTCGCGGGCGGCAGTAGCTTTCTGCCAGCTAGCAGGGTTGCCGATTCTTATAGCAGTGGCGATAGTTTGTGGGTGCTCAACGATTTGATTACGGACAATGGGCGCGGCGCCTTCCGCCTGAAACCCCATCATCTTCGGTTGCCTCTTTGACCTTCCGATTTTGTGGTATTCCGCAAACCCCTTCCAGTAAGCGGTGATATTACCGGCATTGCCCACCGGTATGAAAAGGTAATCGGGAGCGTCACCCAACATATCAATGATTTCAAAGGCAGCAGTTTTCTGCCCCTCGATTCGGTAGGGATTCACAGAATTGACTAGAGTTACAGGATGCGTCTCTGTCAATTTTCTAACGATTTGGAGAGCTTGGTCGAAATTACCGTCTATGGTAATAATCTTGGCGCCATAGACAATTGCCTGTGCTAGCTTGCCGATGGCGATTTTGCCTTCGGGTACTATAATTATTGCTTTTACTCCGCAGTAAGCGGCATAAGCGGCGGCGGAGGCGCTGGTATTGCCTGTGGAGGCGCACATAATTGCCTTACTGCCTTCTTCAATAGCTTTAGCAACAGCAACTACCATTCCGCGGTCTTTGAAAGAGCTGGTGGGATTACAACCTTCCAATTTGAAATACAGTTCCTTACAGCCGACTTCTTTTTCTAAATGCCTGCTTCTGACCAGGGGAGTGTCACCTTCCCCCAGTGAAAACATAGGTGTTTTTGACGTAAGTGGTAAATAGTCTTTGTATCTTGCCAGTACTCCAGATTTCATCTTCTGCCTGCCAAAATGTATTTCTCTAATTGTAGGCATATTTGGGTCGGGAGTGCAATGTTTGATATATGATGAGTCGTTCAGCGGGTTTGGTGGGCGACAAATACGACAATTCAGTCGTTTTGTGGGTCACAAAAAGATATCAGAAGCAGGAATGAAATTGTGATGTGTCTAACCACCACCGGGTTTGACCAACGGGATTTTGGCATCACATAGGGGACACTTGTCCGGTGAGTAGCTAACAGCAACGGCATGGTGACAGGCGAAAAGCGGTGCGCTGAAATCAATAGTCTGTTCGGAACGTTCAACCAAGACCCCAACCCCTGCAGCGATTCCATTTCGCTCTTTAATCGCCGAAATCACTTCTTTAATGGAACCGCCGGTAGTCAATACGTCATCAACCACGAGTACCCTATCTCCCGGGTTGATAGCCGCACCTCTGCGGAAGGTAAAGGTTTTCTCCCCTGCTTTCTCAGCGTAAATTGCTCGGATGCCCATCTGGCGGGCGACCTCAAAGGCAAGGATAATGCCGGCGGTCGTGGGTCCAGCCACCAGTTGAATCGATTGTTTTCGGAAGTGGTTGGCAATCATCTCGCAAAGTTGCTGAGCGTATTCGGGGTATTGCATCACGCGGAATTTTTCCCAGTATACGGGTGAATGTCTCCCGGAGGTAAGTAAGAAGTGTCCTTCCAGTATGGCACCAGATTTTCTGAACATTTCCTCGGTATTCATTTCTTGAGACCCTCACAAAACTATTTGCTGGCGGCACTGATTGCTTGGCTCGGTTGCGCATAATTCGCCGCCGCTCCCCACGAACTGGGGGGCCAGATTGCAATCCAGTCTTTACCGATTATTTTATCGCGTGATACCAGCCAGCCGTTACGGGAATCGCTACTATTGTTGCGATTGTCCCCCATCACAAAATATTCGTTTTCTGGGATGGTACGGTTTGTGTAATTAGTAAAAAATGGCTCTTTGATATAAGGCTCGTCTAAGAGGATGGTAGTGCCGTCTGTTTTATGAATGTAAACCCTGCCTTCTTTTATCTCTACGGACTCGCCTTATCCACTCGTCCTCATGGAAGTTGGGTTCCATGCTGGGACCATAAACGATATAGGTTTGAATTGAAAACCGTAATCCGACAAATACGGCTGCTGCGATGAGTATGATGATTATTGTTTCGTAGATTGGCTTGTTCATATTAAAGGATTTTCTACTTAGTTCTCATTATACTCTTTTTATTTTATCGTAGCGAGTGATGTTTTCGTATTTAGATTTGAAAGTGCCAAGGAATTAGCACCCTTTCTAAGTGAGGTGTTAGAATGCAGTCAAGATGGATTATATGGAGAGGGCGCTCTCTCTGGCGGAGCTGGCTTTGGGTCAGGTCAGTCCTAATCCGGCAGTCGGGGCCGTAATCGTCGGAGATGGTGAAGTTGTAGGGCAGGGTTATACTCAGCCGCCGGGCTCAGCGCATGCCGAAGTAATGGCATTGAGAGATGCGGGTGAACGAGCTAACGGTGCCGTGATGTATGTTACCATGGAGCCATGTTGCCATTACGGACGAACACCTCCATGTACGCAAGCGGTTATCGCCGCAGGCGTTAAAGAAGTACATGTGGCGATGATTGACCCTAATCCTATGGTTGCCGGTAAAGGTTTGAAAGAACTTGAGAAGGCAGGCGTCAGGGTATTTCTGGGCGAACATGCGGAAGAAGCAGGGGAGATCAATGAGGCTTACATCAAGTTCATCACCACGGGCAGGCCTTTTGTTATTGCTAAGTTTGCGATGAGTCTGGATGGCAAAATTTCAACCAGAGACGGCGATTCGAAGTGGATTAGCAGTGACGAGTCACGCAGATATGTCCATCACCTGCGCTATACTATGGACGCAGTTATGGTGGGGGTGAATACGGTCCTGGCTGACAACCCACGGCTTACCTCAAGGTGTAGTTTCCGGGGAGGTATGGCGAAGAAACAACCATTGAGAGTCATTCTCGATGTCACAGGAAGAGCCCCTGTAACTGCCAGGATTTTTAATGAGCCCGGTAAAGTTTTGTTAGCAGTGGGGGAGAAGGTGCTTACATCCCGGAAAAGAGCCTACACTAACGTTGATACCGAAGTATTGGATTTCCCCGCTAAGAGAGGACGGATAGCGCTTGAGGAGTTGCTTGCAATGCTTGGGCAAAGGCGGGTTACGAGTGTTCTTGTCGAGGGGGGAGCCACTCTGCTCGGTTCCTTTTTTGACCAGGGATTAGTTGACAAAGTGATTGTCTTTATCGCTCCGATTATCATCGGCGGTCAGAAAGCCAGAACGGCGGTGGGTGGTAAAGGCGTTGATAAAGTGGTACACTCATTAAAATTAGAGCGTATCAAAATCGGGCGATTTGATGATGATACGATGATTACCGGTTACATCGGGAGGAAGTAATGTTCACCGGCATTGCCGAGGAAATGGGTAAAGTATGCCTGATACAGCCAGGCAAATTGATGGTCAATGCAACCATGGTGCTGCAGGGAATCGACCTCGGTAACAGTATTGCCGTCAATGGTGTTTGTCTGACGGTTACTAGTTTTAACCCCAGTTTCTTCTCAGTCGATGTCATGCCGGAGACTTTGAGACGAACTAATCTAGGGCTCCTGAAGGTCGGTGATGAGGTTAATCTGGAACGACCGATGGTAATGGGCGGGCGATTGGGTGGACATTTGGTTCAGGGGCATATCGATGATACCGGTAGAGTAATTGCTATCAAACATGAGAATGAGGCAATACTGATGCGCTTTGAAGTGCCCCACCAATTGATGCGTTATGTAGCGGTCGAGGGTTTCATTGCAGCGGATGGTGTTAGCCTGACAGTAGTCGAGACTGGTGAAAACTCCTTGGCGGTTTCACTGGTTGGTTACACACAGCGCCACACCGCTTTGGGCAAGCGGAAAATCGGCGATGTCATTAATCTTGAGGTGGATATTATTGCCAAATACGTGGAGGCGCTAACCATGACTCATTCGGGTGGAGTAACATTTGATTTTTTGAAGGAGCATGGTTTTATTACTAATTGATCCCCTGCGCTGTTTCTAAATACGGGAGCAAAGGTATGCCGTTATCGGACATTCGTGAAGTTATTAAAGATATAAAAGCCGGCAAGTTCATCATCGAGGGCGACCTTATTATGGCGGCGGAGAAAATAACTCCGGAAGCTATCAATTTTATGGCAAAAAATGCCCGAGGACTGATTTGTATGCCTATTGCCGGTCCTCGGTTAGATGAATTGGGAATTCCCATGATGGTCGGCGAAAATACAGCGCGGCATGGCACCGCTTTCACCGTATCGGTAGAAGCCAAACGTCGCGGTGTTACCACCGGTATTTCTGCTTACGATAGGGCAGAGACTATTAAGACAATTATTGACCCGACAACGAAACCATCAGACCTGGCGCGGCCGGGACACACCTTCCCGCTCCGTGCCCGGGAAGGCGGTGTTCTTGTGAGGGCGGGACATACCGAGGCAACAGTTGACCTTGCTAAGCTTGCGGGTCTCTATCCGGCTGGCGTTCTCTGTGAGATTATGAATGAAGACGGTACGATGGCGCGCTTGCCTCAGCTTGAAGTTATCGCTGAGAAGTTCAGCATTAAAATTGCCAGTATCGCCGACCTCATTGCTTATCGTCGCCGTCATGAAAAATTGGTGCGCAAGGTGGCAGAGGCTGTTTTACCCACTCGTTTCGGTGAATTCAAAACTATTGCGTATAAGAGTGATATTGATGCTGATGAACATATGGCATTGGTGATGGGTGACCTTTCCGGTGAAGAACCGGTGCTGGTGCGTGTTCATAGCGAATGTCTTACCGGCGATGTGTTTGGTAGTCTCCGTTGCGACTGTGGTGAGCAGTTGAAGATGGCGATAGAGTCAATTGCCAAAGAAGGCAGGGGGGTTTTGCTTTACATGCGGCAGGAAGGAAGAGGCATCGGCTTCCACAATAAAATTCGCGCCTATGAGTTACAGGACAAGGGGCTGGATACCGTTGAGGCAAATGTTTCGCTGGGGTTTGCCCCAGACCCACGGGATTATGGCATCGGAGCGCAGATACTAGCTGACCTTGGTTTACATAAAATTCGTCTGTTGACCAATAATCCCAGGAAACGTATTGGGTTGGAAGGATATGGCTTGAAAGTAACGGAGACCGTGCCGATTGTCTGCCTGCCGAACCCTTATAATATTAATTATCTGAAAACGAAGGAAGAGAAGATGGGACATCAACTCGGTATTCTGAATAATGTACAGGGTGAGAAGCAAGAATAGGGGTTGATGCGTTTAAATTATCAATTTTCAGGAGGAGAGAATGAGTAAAGTTTTTGAAGGGATGTTACAGGGAAAGGGTCTCAAATTCGGGTTGGTTGCCTCACGTTTTAATGAGTTTATCACCGCAAAACTATTGGATGGGGCGCAGGATGCCCTCAGACGTCACGGTGTGATTGAGGCGGATATTGATATCGCCTGGGTCCCGGGTTCATTCGAGATTCCACTGGCTGCCAAGAAAATGGCTGATACCAAGAAGTACGATGCTATCATCTGTCTCGGGGCGGTCATTCGTGGCGCTACACCACACTTCGAATATATTGCCACTGAGGTTACCAAAGGAATCGCCAAGATTGGGTTTGATAGCGGATTACCTGTGACTTACGGGATTGTGACAGCTGATTCTCTGGAGCAGGCAATCGA
>JAPLHG010000009.1:13770-21132 GCA_026389745.1 Chloroflexota bacterium
CTTAGGCAGGCAACCGCGGATTTGATGCCGCTGTGAATGCTATTGAAATGGCTAACCTGCTCAAGGGCATCCGTTAGCTTTAAGCAGTCACCTTAAAAACAATATCGCCTTTCCGCGCCCGTTCGGAGGTTTTGATACCGACGGAGTCGCATGCTTTGGCTTCGCTGACGTTTACATTGTCGATTTGCATTGACTGGACTACCATTGTGATGTCGGTAGTGTGACCTTTGATGTGGATGGTATCACCAGTCTTCAATGGCGCTGTTAGTTCAATACCAGCTACTACAGGCCGGGCAAAGAAATCATTGACTGTGCCAACAACTACTTCAGCCATCTAGGCGCCTCCTTTACTCTTTTTGTCTAGCTTAGTATATGCCAAGTTTGCGCCCAAATCAAGAGATGGTTTTTGCATTGTCATTGCGAGTTCCGACACAGCCGGGTCGTGGCAATCTCAGAGAGTAGGGGAGGTAACTATTACTATTCTAAGGGGTTTTGATTTATTCGATATCTCTATCTGCCTCTTTATTGAAAGTCTGTTTTGGCGTTACTGCCCATGCTATCGCCGCAGCGGTGATAGCCTTAATCGCATCACCGGCAATGAACGGGAAGAATCCCATCGTTAGAACCTGATAGATGTTGGCAGTGTCTCCTTTAACCATACTTAACCAGAGGTATAGTTGGATTAATCCTGGAACATATATCAAGACAAAACTGGCGAAAAGCATCAGCCCCAGCATTTTGGGAAACTTCCGCGCTTTGATGTATTTGTCGGTAAAATGTCCAATGAATAAAGCGGCTAGAATAAAACCAATAATATAGCCTCCCGTAGGTCCGGCGAGGTGGCTGATGCCTCCTTCCCAACCAATGAACCATGGCAAACCGGCAATACCAAGCCCGGCGTAAATTGCCATGCTTATACCTCCCCACCATTGTCCAAGAAGGACGCCTGCCAACAATGCGGCGAAAGTCTGACCTGTAATTGGTACGGGAGTCCAAGGAAGAGGAATCCTTACTTGAGCTAAAAGCCCAGTAACACACGCCATGCCCATCGCTAAGGCAATCTTTTTAACCAAGCTCAATTCAAAACGCCATTGGAATGCGTTATATCGTGCCATTCTCAATCTATCGAGAGTGTTTACTGCCATAAATTCAGCCCCTTTCTTAACTATGTGCCTTAATTGATAAATCAGCAGTCGTATTTGCTGGTAAACATATTGACGCTGAATAAGAACAGTCCCGTATTCAAATTACTGCCCACGAATTGGGAAGATATCAGCCGCTTCCTTCAGGTAATCTCGTTACCGTTAGCGGGTTGGTTTCTGAGTGCCGATGAGGGCAATCTCCACATTTTTGCCGCAATGAGGACAGGTCACACTGATTGTCATCGGACGACTCATTACGCGTTCAGCAACAGCTGTGACCATTGAGTCAATATTGTCCAGCCGGCGGTCTAGCGCATCCAATCTGGCCTCCATCTGTTCAATATTGGCATCACTATTATTGCCTTTTTCGTTACGGTCACCCACGGGCTTTTCCGGTCTTCTTCTCAAAACCAAGAGTTAATTCCCCCTCCAGAAACAGTGTTGCACCCATTATAATAGAGTCGAGCCAGACTGTCAAAATCCGCGTTTTTCCTTGACTGAAACAGAATCATCTGTTAGCATTGATAGTGCGCTACTTATGGGCGGTTAGCTCAGTTGGTTAGAGCACTGCGTTGACATCGCAGAGGCCACTGGTTCGAGCCCAGTACCGCCCACCATAGCATCAGTTCCAGAGCAGCTTGACATAACAACACTTACCCGAATTGTTGAAGAAGGTTCCTGGGACAGAGAGTTGATTGATAAGGTGAGGAAGTACGGGAGGATTGAGGAGACCAGTTCCGTTTACCTCTCGAAGCTAAAAGATGTGGAGGAATAACAACAATAGGGCGTAAAGTTGCATGGGTACACAATGCTTTAATCTGAAACTTTACTGTTGGCAGGTGTTTGCTGGTACACTAGCACACGGTAGATAGTCATATTGGTTCAAACAATGCACACAGAGGGAAAGCCCTTAAAGAAGACTGCTCTCAAATGGGAGCTAATCGGCATTGCTTTTATCGTCCTTTTGGGAAGCATGCTGCATTTTGTATTCGCCTGGTCCGGTGAGTGGCGGCCGCTAGCTCTCATCGCTGCTGTCAATGAAAGTGTGTGGGAACACCTCAAATTGTGATTCTGGCCGGCGCTTTTCTATTTTATTGTCGAGTGCAAATATATCCGTAAGTCCACTAACAACTTTTTTATCGCGAAAGCAATCGGCATTTATCTTATACCAATCACAATCACAGTCCTTTTTTACTTATACACGGCTTTTGTAGAGGACATCCTAGTAGCTGACCTCGCTATCTTTGTCCTAGCCATTATTATCGGGCAGTTAGTCAGTTACAAGATACTCACCGCTCGTCCTCTGCCTGCGTGGACGAGCAGGTTGGGATTGCTTCTTTTGGTATTATTGACTATTGCCTTTGGTACCCTCACCTATTATCCGCCTCAATTGCCGATCTTTAGAGACCCTATTAGTGGTGGATACGGAATTTAGCAGGGCTCAAACGGTCAATTTTAGTAGGGAGAGAATAATGAAAATTACAGGCAATACAATCCTAATTACTGGTGGAGCAACAGGTATCGGTTTCTCATTGGCGGAGGCCTTGGTAAATGCTGGCAATAAGGTGATTATCTGTGGTAGAAGGGAAGGTAAACTGAAAGAAGCCAAGGATAAGCTGCCACAAATACAGACTAAAGTATGTGATGTGTCCAAGGAGAGAGAACGCGAATCGCTATTTATTTGGGTCGAAGATAATTTTACAGACCTTAACGTATTAATAAATAATGCCGGAATTCAAAGGATGGTAAATCTCAAGAAAGGTACTCAAGACTTGTTCAGTAGTGAAAATGAAATTGAGACCAATTTAATTGCCCCGATTCACCTGTCTTCATATTTTATTCCACTTTTTCTTAAGAAAAAAGAGGCGGCTATAATTAATGTTTCCTCTGGCTTGGGTTTTGTGCCCATAGCAGCTATGCCTGTTTATTGCGCTACTAAGGCTGCAGTTCATTCATTCACTACATCTCTTAGGTATCAATTAAGAGATACTTCCACAAAAGTATTTGAAATAGTACCGCCTGCGGTGGATACTGAATTGGGCAAAGGAACTACTTCAGAAGGGGCACAGGAATATAGAGGCATACCGCCATCTGAAGTTGCCAAGGTAACTTTAATAGCACTGGCGAATGATGAATATGAGATATTAGTTGGAGAAGCTGAGGATTTATTAATAGGAGCAAGAACGAACCCGGAGCAGACCTTTAAAAACCTTAACCAATGGTGAGGATTATATTAAATACGACCTGATTTGTCAGGATTGGTATTTGACAATACGTTCTATTGCAAAGTTATTCTTAAAATGCCACAAAATGTCTGAAAGGTTGTTGCAGGTAGTGCCACTCTACGGCTGAAGTTCTGTTTACCGACTTTCTGCCAGTTGAGACCAGTGATAGTGTGTTGCAGTCTCAATTTATAAATGGGGTGAAGGTGGTCGGAGGTTCAAATCCTCTCACCCCGACCAATGTATTGGATTCGAAATGGGGAAGCTGAATAGGCTCCCTTTTTATTTCTTTAAAAACGGTAAGAACCTAACTCTCTTTCTAGTTTTTCCGTTATACTATTGTAAACACACCCAGCAATAAGGGGGCTTCATGAAAAAACTACTTTTAATACTTCTGACTACGATTATGACAATCGGGCTTTGGGGTTGCGCTCAGCCAGCATCAGCAGAAGAGTTGAAATCTAATAAAGCTCGCGATACATCCCCTGTTGTGGACACTTCAGATTTGGCAACACTGGTCAATGGTAACAGCCAATTCGCCTTTGACTTGTACCAGATTCTCAGGAAGGAAGATGGCAACCTTTTTTATTCGCCGTATAGCATCTCCGAAGCCCTGGCGATGACCTATGCGGGCGCGCGCGGTGACACCGAAAAGAATATGGCCACGGCGATGAACTTCACTCTGCCGCAGGACCGGCTGCACCCGGCTTTTAACTACGTCGATCTTCAGCTCAAGCAGCGTGGCCAGAGCACTAAAGGGGAGGACGAGAAAGGTTTTCAGTTGAATGTAGTTAATGCCATCTGGGGGCAACAGGGCTTCAGCTTTCTCGCGCCATTTCTCGACACTCTGGCGCAGAACTATGGGGCGGGGCTGCGGGTGGTTGACTTTATCAACGAGACAGAGGATTCCCGTGTCACCATCAACAACTGGGTGAGCGAGCAGACCGCGAACAAGATCACCGACCTTGTCCCTCCGGGTTCGATCAACACCGGGACACGGCTGGTACTCACCAACGCAGTCTACTTCAACGCGGCCTGGGCGAATCAATTCAACAAGAGTTCAACTACGGACGGGACATTCAATCTGCTCAACGGCACTACGGTAACCGTTCCAATGATGCACGAGTCTATTGACCTCAAGTACGCGGCCGGCGCCAACTACCAAGCGGTCGAATTGCCTTATGACAGTAATCAGCTCTCGATGGTAATCTTGCTGCCGGACTCCGGGCAATTCAACGCTTTTGAATCATCGCTCGACGGGCAGACAGTAAAGGGAATTGTCGGTAATCTTGCCATGACCCGGGTCAATCTGACCATGCCCAAATTCCAGTTCCAGTCGAGCTTCGGTCTAAAAAGCGCCCTTTCATCACTGGGAATGGGAGTTGCTTTCACCCCCAATGCCGACTTTTCCGGCATGGATGGGAAGACCGACCTGTTAATCCAGGATGTGCTGCACAAGGCGTTCGTGTCCGTGGACGAGAACGGGACAGAGGCGGCGGCGGCTACCGGTGTGGTCGTGGGGATTGTCGCTATCCCTGCCAATCAGGCTGATGTGAAGATCGACCGGCCGTTCATTTTTTTCATCCGCGACATTCCGACCGGCAGCATCATCTTTGTCGGGCGGGTATTGGATCCAACGGCGAAGTAGACGGCAGGGAAGCTGAACAGCAAACAAGTCCAACTTTTTATATTACGGAACGGAGGAACAATGTACTTTGCCATTCTCTCTTCTCTGGTTGCTGATGCCGTTGTCCTATTCCCTGCTCCTCCGTCAGCACCTATCCTTTTTTGGAGGTAGCACTTTAATCGTAATCTCATTTTTACTATCTTAATAAAGTAAAGAATAAAACATTCCCTTTGACTACAAACTGAAGTATTTAAAGTCGCCAAGATAGGAAAGTATATAATGAATATAGAGATTATTAGTAGTACCGCATATCTACCTGTTAATATTCAGGTAAAGGGAGTTCTGTATAATGAAATGCCCAGTGTGTGGAAGAAGCAATTGGCGCACGGTAGTCAGAAAAGAAAATCCTGGTCCGGCATCACAAACATTTGTGACGGCGCTTTACCGTGTTTGCACTAAGTGCGGTTACGAAGAAAAATTGTAAGCTAGAATGAACTTTAGGCTCACATCTCAACTTTAAAACAGCCCCTTCGCCCTTAAACTGGCATAGTCAAATTCACCGATGAAGCTCTACGTCTAAAAACTGCTCCAAAAGGGTTATGACTTGCGGCAATTTAGGGATAGTGCTAGAATTGCCGTACCAAAAAGCTTGGACGGGGGTCAGTATCGTCCGGATTAAAGTCGGCGGTTCTTTGCATCCCATCATAGTCGTATTGTCTATTATAATGGATGGTCGGAAGTTAAATCCTAATCTGTTACCGTATCGACCGTTAGTCGCTAATTTTACCAAACGAACCCATTTTTAACTTTGTGATAGCAAGCTCACATCTATAGCCAGTGGTGCCATAGTATTCTTGCCCCGCCTGATCCTCTGTATTCTTTCCAGTTCGTGCATGGCCTTGTACATTTGCCGCTCAATCGTTGTCTCATATCGACTCATGCTCTGCCAGCTAGCTACATCGTTAACTGTGTAGGCTGCGATCCCTGTCCAACCGGCAATATTAGCTTTCTGCCACGTCAACTCATTGTTAATGTAATTCTTCTCCACTCTCAAAACTCTTCTCAGCCTCCAGAGAGAGGATACGATACGCTCCGCTAACAGAACCTCCATTTCTGTTTCTGGTTTTAACTCAGCCATATATTTTTCAGTGAGACTCGTGAGGAGGGAGCCGTCTTCCCCAGCCAGTAATGCTTCCTTGGTAAGTAAGCCGTGCGTGATAGCGTTCAACCTGATGGCCTTCTTACCTGCTTCGGTTTTTACACCACCTAACTTGGCGTTCTCCCTATTAACTAGCAATTGTTTCTCTGAAACCATAAACACCTCCCTAATAAAATTTTCCAGTGAGGGTGATTACAACGTATGTAACTCACACCTACCACTACTATTAATTGTATGGGGCATCCCTCATTTCTAAAATCTGAGACTTATCTCGGGACAACCATCTCCTTTATTTGAAGTTGCCAACGGTGGCCGGAAATGTACCCCGTGCTTTACAACGGTATTTACGTCCGCATGCATTCCGGGCATTTCGCCAAAGCCAAAGACCGTGGTGACAAGACTTGTTCTGCCTTCTCCCTTCGAAGATGGCTCTAAAACTTCTGTGTATTGACTTCGGCCACCCTTGTGAATTAGGATGTTTAAGATAGCGGTCTATAATAGTTATCAGGAGGTGAGATTACGCGCAATCCATACCGAGTCTTGGGATTAGTGTTGGTCTTGGCAGGAGCCGCATTTGCTCCCGTGGCTTATTTCCTTACCGCTTCGGTTGCCCTGACAGCCGTAGCAATTTCGGCAATCATGATTGGCTTCACGTGTATTGTTTTGGCAAATGCCCGACCATACATATCTCCTGAAGCCAGCGAATTGATACTTAAAACCGGTATGGAGAACACTGCTGCATTGCTGGAAGAGTTGGGGTTAAGTAATAAAGCTATTTACCTGCCGTCATCGATGAGAGAGGGGCACCCGCAAGCATTGATACCACTGAAAGGGGACGCGGACCTTCAGCGTATCAAAGTTAAAATACCCGGCAGATTGATTGTAAGGTATGGAGAGAATCCTGATGACATGGCAGTTGCTGTTACTACCCCGGGTAGTATTAACCTTGATAACCTGGAAATAAAACTCGGCCCAACCGCCGCAGAGATTGAAACGGCGGTGACTTATGTTCTGACCGGGTTACTGGATATTGCGAATTCAGTGACAGTCAGCCTAACGGATAATCAGGTTAGTGTCGAGGTCAATGGTGCTAGGCTGCATTTCGAAGACATCTGGTACTACCGGTGTCTGGGTAGTCCCATCGCTTCAATTGTGGCGTCAGTCTCCAGTGAGGCTCTCGGAAAACCTGTCAGGATAAAAGAAGAGAACTAT
>JAPLHG010000086.1:0-2025 GCA_026389745.1 Chloroflexota bacterium
GCTACAACGTCATCAATTGTACCCTGCATGAAAAATGCCTGCTCGGGAAGTGCATCATATTTACCTTCAAGAATTTCTTTAAAGCCGCGTACAGTCTCTTCCCTGCTTACATATCTGCCGTTGCGGCCGGTATAAGCTTCTGCAACAAACATCGGTTGTGAAAGGAACCTCTGTATTTTGCGGGCACGTGCCACGATGAGTTTATCGTCTTCACTCAATTCTTCGATACCAAGGATAGCGATAACGTCCTGCAAGTCCTTGTAACGCTGCAGAACACGCTGTACCTGCAAGGCAACATTATAGTGGCCTTGACCGACGATCGCCGGGTCCAGAACACGGGAAGTAGAGGCAAGTGGGTCGACAGCCGGATACAAACCCTGCTCAGCAATAGAACGATCGAGAGCGATAACTGCATCAAGGTGACCGAAGCTGGTGACTACGCCGGGGTCAGTGTAGTCGTCCGCAGGTACATAAATTGCCTGGAAGGAAGTAATGGAACCACGCTTTGTAGAAGTGATACGTTCTTGAAGCTCTCCCATCTCCGTAGCAAGCGTCGGCTGATAACCTACGGCGGATGGCATACGTCCCAGCAGAGCAGAAACTTCCATGCCCGCAAGGGTATAACGGTAGATATTATCGATAAACAGTAGTACGTCCTGTCCTTCCACATCTCTAAAAAATTCTGCCATCGTCAAACCGGTAAGACCAACACGAAAACGGACGGCAGGCGGTTCGTTCATCTGTCCGAAGACCATGACGGTTTTATCGATAACGCCGGAGGCTTTCATTTCGCTCCAGAGGTCATTACCTTCACGGGAACGTTCACCGACACCGGCAAAGACAGAGAAGCCGCCGTGCTCGGTGGCGATATTTCGGATAAGTTCCTGAATAATGACGGTTTTACCGACGCCAGCACCGCCATAAGCGCCTACCTTACCGCCTTTTGAGAACGGCGCTACAAGGTCGATAACTTTCAAGCCTGTTTCAAGAAGTTGAGGTGTAGTTTCCTGCTCGTCAAATTTCGGCGCGGCACGATGAATAGGCCAGTTCTCCGTAGCTTTGACAGGTCCGGCATTGTCAATAGCAGCGCCGGAGACATCGAAGAGTCTGCCGAGGCAGCCTCGTCCGACAGGAACGGTGATAGGTAAACCTGTATCAACAACTTCCAGTCCGCGTGAAAGGCCTTCGGTCGGTGCCAGTGAAAGACATCTGACCCAGTTATTGCCGATATGGTCCTGGACCTCGAGAATAAATTTGCCGCTGGGTGTATTAATTTCTAGCGCATTAAATAATTTCGGTAATTCGTTGGGTGGAAACTCAATGTCAATAACGGTACCGATAACCTGGACGATTTTCCCTTTAGCCATAATAACCTCCGTCTTCCCTCAACCTGTGTCTGTTCTCCCCTAAATAACTTCTAATTCTTAGATAAAGCAGCAGCTCCGCCGCTAATATCAAGCAGTTCATTGGTAATAGCTTCCTGCCTGGCTTTGTTGTACATCAGGGTTAAATCCTGAATTAGTTCCGATGCATTATCGGTAGCACTGCGCATTGCCACCATTCTGGCAGATTGCTCGCTGGCAATTGATTCCAGAATGGCATGATATATTTCCATTTCTACAAACCGGGGTAAAAGTGAACCAAGGACATCTTCTGCCTCCGGTTCATATTCAAAGTCGCCGCTATGGTTTTGATTCGATACCGGCGGTTCAATCGGCAGCAATTGCTCTATTAGCGGTGTTTGTGTCATGGTCGTAATGAATTTTGTATATCCTACACAAACCTTATCAACATACCCACTATTATAATCATCAATCACTATGCGTGAAATAGCTAACGTATCAAGAAGACTGGGGCGGTCCCCCAGCTGGGTAAATTCAGCTCTTATCTCACGACCGTAACGGCGCATGAAATCTGTGCCTTTACGACCGACACCGACTATTGTAACCGGTATTTTCTGTTCTAAAATAAAACCGGCTGTTTTACGGTTCAGATTAGCGTTCAAACCGCCGCACAGACCTCTAT
>JAPLHG010000086.1:2049-19260 GCA_026389745.1 Chloroflexota bacterium
ATCCGGGGAAATATACACGACGGCAATTTTCTTTACCTCACGCTTCTGCAATAACGGATGCGGTAATGCCCCGGATTTGCGTAAAGCGGCTAAATCGGCAATTACCTGTCTGATTTTCTGGTCATAGGGACGTCCGGCAACGCCCGCTTCTTGAGCGCGGCGCATCTTGGAGGTGGCAATCATCTCCATAGCTCGGGTTATCTTGGCGGTACTCTGGACACCGCGTATTCTGCGACGGATTAAACGAATGTTTGCCATTATTTCCCATCAACAGGAGTTCCCAATCTAACTCCTTAATAATTACTTGTAACTCTGCTTGAATTCTTTAATCGCACCCTTGAGTGCTTCTTCAGTAGCTACATCAATATCTTTTTCCCTGGCAATAGAATTACCTATTTCCGGATGTGTTGTTTCCATGAACTTATGGAAATTGGTTTCGAAATCGCTTACTTTTGTCTGAGGGACGTCATCCAGAAAACCGTTGATAGCGGCAAAAAGAATCATGACCTGTTTTTCCATTTTCATTGGAATATAGAGGGGTTGTTTTAATATTTCGGTGATACGCTGACCTCGATCAAGCTGGGCACGAGTTGCTTTATCAAGTTCGGCTGTGCCGAACTGGGCAAATGCTTCCAGAGCACGGAACTGTGCTAGTTCCAGCTTCAATCTGCCGGCGACTTTTTTCATAGCTTTGGTTTGTGCGGAGCTACCGACGCGGGAGACGGAAGCACCGACGTTAAGAGCCGGTCTGATACCTGCGTTGAAAAGGTCGGTTTCCATAAACATCTGACCGTCGGTGATGGAAATAACGTTTGTCGGAATATATGCAGACAGGTCTCCTGCCTGTGTTTCAATTACCGGAAGTGCTGTAAGAGAGCCGCCGCCGGACTCATCATTCAGTTTAGCTGATCTTTCGAGTAAACGGCTGTGAAGGTAGAAAACATCACCGGGATAAGCCTCTCTACCGGGTGGGCGGCGCAGCAGCAATGAAATCTGACGGTATGCCCAAGCATGTTTAGTAAGGTCATCATAGACTACCAGGGCATCTTTGCCGCGTTCCATAAAATATTCTCCAATGGCACAACCGGCATAAGGTGCCAGATATTGCAGTGCTGCAGAATCGGAAGCATTGGCAGCTACAACGATGGTATGAGCCATCGCGCCTTGAGATTCCAGAGTAGCGACGACACGTGCGACCTTGGATGTCCTCTGCCCGATGGCAACATAAATACAGGTGAGGTCTCCGCCTTTCTGGCTAATAATAGTGTCGAGGGCAATAGATGTCTTACCTGTGGAACGGTCGCCAATGATTAACTCACGCTGTCCTCTGCCCAGTGGAATCAAGCTGTCAATTGCTTTAATACCGGTCTGCACCGGGGTAATGATTGATTTACGTTTGGTGACGTCAGGTGCAATTCGCTCTAGTGGAAGTGTTTTGTCCGTATTAACGGGGCCTTTGCCGTCCAGAACACGGCCGAGTGGGTCGACAACACGTCCGATAAGAGCCTCCCCGACGGGGACTTCGGCAATTCTTCCGGTACAACGGACTTCATCTCCTTCTCCAATGGCAGCATATTCACCGAGAATAATGGCTGATACGCTGTCTTCTTCAAGGTTCATGGCAATACCGATAGTGTTGTTAGGGAATTGCAGAAGTTCATTATATTTAGCGGATGTCAGACCGCTTATTCTAACAACACCGTCACCGACTTCCGATACAACGCCGACGTCGTACATTGCCAGTGAAGTACCGAATTTATTGATTTCTCGTTTGATTGCCGAAGCGATATCTTGTCCTTTTGTTGCCATTTACGCTGTACCTCCCCTTCTGCCTGTGAAACTACTGTCCAACCCCGCCCAGTTCTTTTTTAAGAGCCACCAATTTGCTGCGAATGCTGCCGTCTATCAATTTATCACCGACTCTAATTACAATTCCGCCGATGATGTCGGGATCAACCTTCGGTTTTAAAACTACCGGTTTACCGATTATTTCCGTAATACGCTGTGCTATTTTCAGTTTATAATCATCGTCAATGGGGATGGCAGTTGTTACCTCAGCGATTTCAGCGCCTTCGATACCACGATAATTGTCTACTAGAGCCTGATAACCATCAGCGATATCGTCAATAAGATTCAATCTATTCTTTGCCGCCAGCAAAATCACCAGTTTAATCGCCAGCGGATTCACGTCATTGAGACGTTGAGACAAAGCTTTTCTTTTCTCTTCAATAGTAACTGCAGGATTAGCTATCAATGTAAACAATGCTTTGTCTCCCATTAAGGAGGATACCTTTCTGAGGTCAGTTTGCCATTGGTTCACATCTTTATTTTCCAGCGCCATCTTAAAGATTGATTTTGAATAGCGCTTGGCATATATGTTACTGGTCATTTTATTTTTTCCTGATACCGTTTATTTCTTTTTCAGGGATGAACTCTCTTCCAGCACGTTATCAATGATTTGACGGTGTGTTTCTTTGTCCAGCGACTTTCCAATAATCTTTTCGGCAGCAACCACTGCCAGATCAGCAAATTCCTTTTTTAATTCATTGGCAGTTTCAACACGTTCACGTTGGATTTCTACACGCGCTTTTTCTACCAACAATTGTGATTCTCGTTTTGCTTCTTGAAGTGCTTTCTGACGTACCTCTTCACCGGTACGCATTGCTTTAGAGATAACTTCCTGCCCCTCTCTGCTGGCGGCTTCGAGTTTTAGCTTAAATCCTTCCTCTGCCTGCGCTGCTTGATCCTTGATTTTCTGGGCTTCTTCCAGGCTTTCCCTAATCTTGCGTGGTCTTTCATCCAGCATCTTTAAAACTGGTTTATAAAGAAGGAAAGTAAGAATCACCGCCAGGATGATAAAGTTGACGATTTGTACTATTAAGGTTGATAGGCTAATGCCAAGGCCTTCCATATACTCCTCCTGATCGGTAAACTACGTAATAACTTTAAAACCAATCAAAATTGCGAAAACCATAGCATAAATGGCAATGGCTTCAGTAAGCGCAATTACCAGAATCATGTAGGTCATGATCAAACCTTTCGCATCCGGATTCCGTGCTAGTGCCTGTAATGCCCCCATACCGACCAGGCCGATTCCTACACCAGGCCCGATACAACCCAGCCCCATGCACAAACCGACGGCAAGTAATCTGAATGTCCCCGCGTCCATTAATTGTCCTCCTTAAAGCGATTGATATGTTGTTATCCTATTACTATCATTATTTTTCTAAGAATGTTCTTCCTCTTCATGAGGAGTTACTGCCAGGGTGGCAAATACCAGCGTCAGACCACCGAAAATAAGTCCCTGAATAACACCAACCAGCATTTCGAAAATGTAGATAACCTGAATTCCGCCAAAACCGACAAATACGAGCAGGTAGAAGAGTATCAACACTAATATTTCGCCACCTAACATGTTGCCGAAAAGACGGAAGGTAAAACTGATCAGTCGGATAAGATAGCTGAGTAATTCAAGAAAGCCGACAAAGACATCGATAATACCAAACCCGATGTCACCCAAAGCACTCTTTGCTTTACCTGTAAAGAGTTTCTTCCCACCTTTGGCAAGACGTCCAACATTTATAAATTGCTTGAAGAAACCAAATTTTTGGGATTGTAGACCCCAGTAAGTAACACAAACAAAAGAGATTATTGACAATGAAAGCGCAGTATTGATATCGGTATTGGCACCGCGGAGGAGGTGTACCGATCCTTCTGTGGTAGGTACTGATATTGAATTGTACCCCGGAATCAGGTTCGTTAATGAATTAACGATAACGAGGAGGAAAATAGTCATCACAACCGGGAAGAAACGCCGGGCATTCTGGTCTCCGGCGACGTCTTTGCAGAAATTGAAGAACCACTCAATGATCATTTCCATGACATTCTGCATCTTGCCGAGAATGAGTTTTGGTTTACGTGTAAAGAAAAAGGCGATTAGAATGAGGATTGCCATGGAAATCCAGGTAGTAATAATGGTATTCGTTATCGGTAACGGACCGATATTGAAAATGACCTCTGCCGGTAGCTTGATATCCAACTCGTTGATAAAAGCCTTATCAATGTTGTCGCGATTTGCCAAGCCGCCTTTCATAAAACCAAAAACCGATAATGAGATAATTACAACCAGAATTGTGATGAATACTACAAGAGGGATAGAACAGCCGATACAGCCGCAACCGACTTTTTTATTGGACACTATTGGTTATCCTTATCTTTCTTATTATCTGTTTTCTTGGCACTATCTATAAATGGCTTGAACATTCTATATGTGCCAAAGACAGCCGCAATAATTCCCAGAACTAACCCGATAATCGTCCATGTAGTATCGGTTTTTAATTGGCCATCCAGCCAACGCCCACCCAGAGTACCCAAAATTATTGAGGCGGCAGTGTAAAACCCGACCCCAAGTAGCGATAGCGCTGGCAACCAAGAATACCGCATACTTCCATTAAGCGTACCAAGTCTACTCGTTAGGGTCAAACACAATTTCTAGGATAATCACCAATAGCCAGTACGCCTTTAGACCCCTTTTATACCCCGATATACCTTATAAATTACGCCTTCTATTGTAACAGAAAAGTCCTGAGAAATCACCATCGAATTTTCTCAGAAAATCATGCATATTCAGCACGTCGTCAGCAGTCAGGGTGGGGAACTTATTGAATCTGACGAGTTCAGCATCATTCAGGTCAGAAATGATTTCCGCGTTTTGGTCCTGGCCAATTACGGCAACAATTATATAGCGGCTATGGCAGGAGGAACACAATGCATTCAGAAACCAAAGGTCTTGATAATGGTTGAGGATTTTGACATCACGCATCTGATAGTTTTGCCCGCAACTGCTGCACTTTACCGAGGCCATTCTAACGATTCGTCCTTCCATAATCCTCAGTCAACCACCGCAACCTATTGCATGCCTATTTATGATTTCCGCTTGTCAAAATCATCCATATCCAGAGTGTTGATGAAATCGTAGAAGGCAGACATCTTCTTCATCTCTTCCTCGCTGGGTTTCCTGCCTTCCTCTTTTGGTTTACCACCCTCATCAGGAACGATTTTGCCAGTTTCCTTGTCCAACCAAATACCTGCCCTATCGAGAACATTCTCTTCAGCATAAATTGGAACCTGCACTCGTACTGCTAGGGCAATGGCATCGCTGGGACGAGCGTCGATTTCTGCTTGTCCACCATCTACATTAAGTACGATTTTGGCAAAAAAGACATCGTTCTTGAGGTCGCTAACAACAATAGAGTTGATTTTGGCCCCAAGCGCATCCACCATTGATTGAATCAGATCATGAGTTAGGGGCCTAGAAACAGAGACGCCCTGAAGTTTGACGGCGATGGCATCCGCTTCGGCGGCGCCAATCCAGATTGGAAGATAACGGTTTGTCTCTTTTTCTTTCAGAATTACGACGCGCTGATAATTCATCAGGCTGACGCGAATACTGTCAACAACCATCTCTATCATTTACAAGCCTCCTCAACCACCGCAACGATTAAATTTTACCCCTACTACGGAGGCACTGTCAATAAGAGTGCTGATATGTTAGTATTCCCCACCACACCGGAGGTTAAGTTTATTTACACATCTTTACCACTTTTCAAAAACTTGGTTGAATATCTGAATTTAGTGGTATAATAAACCGCTCGCAATTATCAAGGTAAAGACCATCTGGGGAAGCCATGAGTCGTCAGCTAAATATTCGCCATCTGATTGAAGAACGTGAGGAACATCTCTCCCCATACGCCCAAAAGAGCCGCTTATCCCGTGGCAGACTCAGACCGGAAGAACTCGACTCGGTGCGTACTGTTTTTCAACGTGACCGGGACCGCATTATTCACTCCAAGTCTTTCCGCCGGCTTAAGCACAAGACCCAAGTTTTTATTGCACCCCTAGGCGACCACTACCGCACCAGACTAACCCACACACTCGAAGTTTCCCAAATTGCCCGCACAATTGCTCGAGCTCTGAACTTGAACGAAGACTTGACAGAAGCTATCAGTCTGGGGCATGATCTGGGCCATACACCCTTCGGGCATGTAGGCGAGGATGTTTTGAATGAGTTATCCCCCTACGGATTCAGACATAGCGAGCAATCTCTACGCATTGTTGATTTACTGGAGAAGGACGGGCGAGGACTAAACCTGACATGGGAAACCAGAGACGGTATAGTTAATCACTCAAAATCAAGGGCACAAGTGCTGAGTAGCAAATGGGGTAAAGTAGGGACTCTGGAAGGCGAAATTGTTAAACTGGCTGACACTATCGCTTATATCAACCATGACATCGATGACGCTATCAGGGCGAGCATTATCAAGGAAAACAGCTTACCTGAATCCGCCACTAAAGTTTTGGGGGGCTCGCCTTCTGCCAGAATCAACACTATGGTCTGTGATACAATTGAACGTTCCTGGCAGGTTAGCGGTGCCGTCACAGTCAAAAAAGATGCCCGGCTCGGTATCAGTATGAGTCCAAGAGTCTTGAAGGCAACAAACATTCTGCGTGATTTTCTTTTTGACAGGGTGTATAATGTGCAGTCAGCACTGGAGGAAACAGGGAGGTCCCGTCAGATAATCCGTCGCCTATACGATTACTTCACCAAGCATGAGGAGAAATTACCGCCGGAGTACCTTCTGCACAATGACGATAAGTGGCGGGGAGCGGTTGATTATATCGCGGGTATGACCGACCAATACGCGCAAAAAATAGCGGAGGAACTATCTTTACTTACCCCCGAAAGCAAACCCATAATATAGTCAGCTGGGGTTCTTTCACTCTTTCCCAAATGAAATTGCTGTGGTGAGATATTTGTCCCTATGAGTACGATAGAGGAAGTCAAGCAAAAATTAGACATCGTTGAGGTGATTGGGCAATACACCAAACTGACCAAAGCCGGACGTAACTTCAAGGCATTGTGTCCATTTCACAACGAAAAAACAGCCTCCTTCTATGTCTTCCCCGAGCGGCAATCGTGGCACTGTTTCGGAGCTTGTAGCACTGGCGGGGATGTTTTTTCCTTTGTAATGAAGAAAGAGGGGCTAGATTTCGGCGAGACGTTACGCCTCCTAGCAGACAAGGTAGGAGTCCGCCTACCTTCCGCGATTGAGCGGGGACCAGACAAAGATGAAAAGGACAGACTATTCCATGCAAACGAAGCGGCGGCGCAGTATTATCATAATCTACTACTCAATTCTACCGCCGGGGAAAAGGCAAAGAGCTATTTTGTCAGTCGGGGGCTGAATTCAAAATCAATTACTGATTTCCAACTTGGCTTCAGTCCGAATGCCTGGGAAACATTGAAACTATATCTACTAGAAAAAGGATATAGTGAAACCGAACTGCTGGCGGCTGGTCTGATATTAAAAGCAGAAGAGGGCAAGACACATGACCGTTTCCGCAATCGTTTGATGTTTCCCATACGTGACCCTAGGGGACGTACCACCGGTTTTTCCGGCAGGGTGCTTGATGATTCACTCCCCAAATACATGAATTCACCGCAGACGGTAATTTTTGACAAGAGTGGCACAATCTATGGTATCGATATGGCAGGACCAATCATCCGCCACCAAGACATGGCGGTGATTGTTGAAGGTTATATGGATGTTATTGTCGCTCACCAGTATGGATTCAGCAATGTGGTAGCATCTATGGGGACAGCTATCACAGAAAAACATATAAATACTCTGAAAAAGTTGACCAAAAACATAGTTTTGGCGTTGGATGCTGATGAGGCTGGGGAGGAGGCGATGTTACGCTGTGTGGAATATGAGAACAGTCTAAATACAGAGGTGAAAGTCATCATTCTACCCACGGGCAAAGACCCAGATGAGGTTATTAAAGAAAATCCGAATGCGTGGCAAGGGCTTGTTGAAAAAGCTATGCCGGTGATTGACTACACCATAAATATGACCGTGTCCCGACAGGATATGAACACTGCCAGCGCTAAATCGCAGGTGGCTAACAACCTACTGGACATCATCGCCAAAGTGAGTGATGACATAAGGCGTGACCACTATCTGACAAAGCTATCTAAACTGACAGGAATCAGCTACAATAAATTAGAGGGTGTTCTTAAGGGACACCTGAAACCTAAGCCTCAAAAGCGAGGTGCTGAACTTACCGCTCCTTCATTATTGCAAGCAACGATATCCAATCCCCGTGAGGAATATTGCCTCGCCTTACTATTGCAATATCCAGAGTTGAAAAATCAAGATGAGGGTTTACTGTCCGATTATTTCCGGGATAGCGAAAACCGTGAGATATACAACACATGGCTTGAGACAGATGACTTAATATCGTTAAAGGAGAAATTAGACCCTGTGTTCAGGGAAAAATTAGATGAATTGTTAGCTCGCCAACAGCCTACGAACCGTACTACTGAACGATATCACGATTATGTCCTCCGCCTGAAAAGGGATTTTTTACAGAATCAACATGTGATTAGAGAGGAAATATTTAACATTGTGCGTGAGTCAGAGGGTAAGGGCGCTGATATCGAAAGGCTAAAGCAAGAGGGAATAGAACTCAATAATCAATTGCAGGCGGTTTCTGTGGAACTGGGGCAGTCCAAAAGGAGAATGGTAAATGGAAATAGAAGAAATACCTAATCCACAAGATTTCGAACCGGAGCCAAAGGAAGAAGTTACAGAAGAACCTACAGAGGATGAAGTTGCGTTAGAGGAACCTGCCGCTGAAGAATTAGAGTTAGAATCACCAATCGAGGCACTTGAAGAGCAAGAGGTAGGCGACGACCCGGTACGTCTTTATCTCCATGAGATTGGACGAGTGCCACTTCTCACTGCTAGTGATGAGAAAACGCTGGCGAGGAAAATTGAAGAGGGTAAGCGCGTCAGCGAAATCAGGCGTGAACTGGGAAAACAGGGTAAATATGCTTCAGCCACAGAGATTCTACTGACGATGCTCAGGCAGGTAGGACAAGCCATTGAAATCACCAGCAAGGTGCTGGAATATCTTGAATTGCCGCCTAAGGCAAAATTCCGGGATACTGTCTCTAATGAGAAATTGCGTGCCGGTATTGACGGCGTTATGAACCAGCAGCTGGTATTAGATATCTCACAGAAAACAGGATTACAAGGAAATCAAATAGAACAACAATTGATGAGCCTTTCGGTGAACAGCGCTCTATTGCCACCGAAGATGCTAGATGTCATCGGGAAAAAGGCTTCTGTTGCGGATATCGCCAAACTGGTAGATAATCCTGGCTTTACGGAACGTTTGCAGGCTCAGGAAGCCGTACTTCGCGAACATGTAGATAAGATTGAGCGGGAAGCGGAAATCGCCAAGGACCATCTTACTGAAGCCAATCTACGTCTGGTGGTGAGTGTCGCCAAAAAGCACATCGGACATGGCATGTCATTGCTCGACCTGATTCAGGAAGGGAATATCGGTTTAATAAGGGCGGTGGAGAAATTCGACCCGCATAAAGGCTATAAGTTCAGTACCTATGCTACATGGTGGATAAGGCAGGCAATCACCCGCGCCATCGCCGACCAAGCACGAACCATTCGTGTGCCGGTGCATATGATTGAAACCATCAATAAACTTTTAAGAGTGAGCCGTAAACTATCCCAGGAGTACGGTCGCGACCCCACATCCAAGGAAATCGGCCAAAAAATGGGTATGTCACCGGACAAGGTGCGGGAGATTATCAAAGTAGCCCAGTTGCCTATTTCACTGGAATTACCAATGGGTGAGGAGGAAGACAGCCACCTTGGCGATTTTATTGAAGACCGTAATGCCATGCCGCCGGTGGACGCCGCCTCCAAACAACTGCTCAAAGAACAAATTGAAGAGGTGCTTTCCAGCCTGACACACCGTGAGCAGAGGGTATTACAACTCAGGTTTGGGTTGGAGGATGGCAGAGGTCGCACGCTGGAAGAAGTCGGGCAGGAATTCAATGTTACCCGCGAGCGCATCCGCCAGATTGAAGCTAAGGCACTCCGCAAACTGCGCCATCCCAGCAGAAGCCGCAAATTAAAAGATTATCTGGAGTAAATCCGACTGCCATTCCGTTCCCGTATCTGGCCTTGTCCTGTACTGGATACAGGAGCGGGGCAAGACTTGACACAGAACCCAGTTCAACTGTCTTTGTGAGCGAAGCACAGCAATCCGAACAGATTTTTCTGGATTCTCCGCATCAGGCGGGCGGGAATGGTATTTTTTCTACGTGTCATTGTTGGCCTTCAGCCTGATTCAGCCTGAAAGTTTGACCCGATAATCCAGATCTCTTCTCCACCAACTCTTTCCCTATTAAATAGCTTTTACCTACTGATTTTCCAAAGGCGAAATACTCTGCCGGTGCTGCCGCCGCAAAAATAAGTGGCTTGATTTTCCTGATATCCGGTTTGCCATCGGTAAGGCAGGCTTCAGTAATGTGGGTTTCTTCCACTCTGCCGATGATTAGCTGGTGGCTATCAAGTTCTAAGATACGTTCTACCTTGCATGCCAGATTGACAGGGCACTGCTCGATGAGCGGAGCATTCTTGAGATTGCCATAAAAGATTTTGAATTTGCAGACACTCACCTTATCGACCTTCGCCCCGGAAACAATGCCACAGTAATCGGCTTCCTTAGCGAGGCCGGTAGACGGTACATTGACGGAAAATTCCATGGTTTCTCGAATGCCTTTCAGAGTATAACGAGCAGGGCGGATGGCAACCGAAACCATCGGCGGAGTGCTGTTAACCACGCCGCACCATGCAACTGCCATAAAATTAGGCTTACCATCCACCATTGCCCCGACCAGTACCGTTGGTGTGGTACAGATGAAAGGCTGGGGATCGATTTGAACTTTAGCCATAAATAAACCTCCTGGTGAATATCAGTATTTTTACCTAAATCCCGATTACAAGGTACCGATAACGTCTTCTATATTTAATTTTGATATTGAAATTTGTTCGGAACTTGGCTATTGAATTTTGTAATTTCCTAACTACTCACCCTTAGCAGAGCAAACCCGCTTTTCTTGTCCGGAATACGTCTGGCATCAACACCGGTGATTTCATACAAAATAGCTTCCCCAATCAGCCATGTAGTAACACCGGGTCGCAGACAACCGATAGTAGTTTTCCCAGCACGACCGAGTGCGGCGTGAATGTGGAGTACGGGCTTGTCATCTTCACCCGGAGCGAGCACTCCGACATCGGCGACTTCATGGGCACCGTCTATCAGCAGAAGCATCGGCTCGGGTGGCATTTCCCCAAAATAGTGGGGTCCCACAACTACCTGTCCGCTATCAATTCCTCCCACCAACAAAACCGTTCTTGATACCCCTTTCTTCGGCAAAACGACTGATACAGTCGGGAAGCACATCCCCATCTTCCAATCTGATGACAAACACCCTGCCAATTTTCCCTTCGCCTGCTTTCATTTTGAGCCTCCTCGTTTACCGATAAGTTACAAGCAAAACTGTCATTCCCGTGAAGACGGGAATCCCTAAAATATACATACCCGCAACCCTGTCATTCCAGTCCACCTAAGGTGGAGAATCCAGTTGTTAAGTATATGGATTCCGGACCCGGTCGGGAATGACAGTTTAAAGAATTTACCCGCCTACTTCGTCAATATAGTGACTCAAGCGCTATTTGTCAATCACCCGCCTGTGTTAAAATAAGCCGATATGATTCCAATCAAATTAACAATGCGAAATTTTATGCCCTACCGGGATAATGTCCCCACGCTCGATTTTACCGGCGTGCACACGGTCAGTATTTGCGGCAACAACGGCAACGGCAAATCTGCCATCATCGATGCGATGACCTGGGCATTATGGGGTGAAACCCGTGCCAAGCGGGATGATGACCTTATTCACCAGAACCAGAATGAAATGGAAGTGGAGTTTGAGTTTGCAGTCGGCGGGCAGAACTACCGCATTATCCGCAAACATGCTCGACCAAAACGGCGGGGGACTTCCGGACAATCATCGCTCAATTTTCAGATTGCGAACGGCGATGGTTTCCGCGCTATCGACGGTGACACGATGTCCCAGACCCAGCAGAAAATCATCGGTGTTCTGCACATGGACTACAACACCTTTACAAACAGCGCCTATCTGCGGCAGGGGCATGCCGATGAGTTTACTACTGCCAGCCCAGCAAAGCGTAAGCAGGTGCTGGCGAATATCCTAGGGCTCGCCTACTATGATGAATTTGAGACACGAGCCAAAGACCTTGCCCGACAGCGTGAAATGCTCAAAGAACAACTTACTAGTGCTATTGCGGGTATTGACACGGAACTGGCGCAAAAACCTGCCAGCGAAGCGGAACTGCAAAAAGCACAAAAAGAGCTGGCACAAGTTGAAGAAGCCATCAAAAGGAAAGACTCTATACTGAACACGCTACGAAAACAAAAGGAGTTGCTGGAAGGCAAACGGGCACAACTGAGCCAACTTGAGAGAAATATTACAGAAAGAACCAAAACACTAACACAATGGCAGGAGCAGATTGAGCAACTCCGCTCCAGAATCTTGGAGCACGGGGCACTGATTACCAAACGCAGTGAGATAGAAGAAGGCTATACGAAATTCGTTGAAGTCAAAAACCTGAACGATGCCCTGAACAAGAACCTGATGCTGGTCAGTAAACTGAACCAGCGTCAGCATGAATTAGAAATGTTTATTGAGCGGGAAGGCCAGACATTAACGAAAGAACACGCTGTGGCTCAAAATAGGGCCAGGGAATTCAAGAAGGTCATTAGCGAGCTACCAAGGCTCAAGGAGGAACTCCAGCAGACACAATACCAATTACAGCATCTTGCCGCAGAAGAAGAGATCTTGCATAACAAGAGGGGGGCAAGCCAAGAAATTCAGACCCAGATAGGAAGTATAGAATCGGACAGAGTCAGGCTGGAAAAAGAGATTAGCGAGATAGAAGAGAAGTTGAGCTTGCTACTTGCCCAACCGGGCACGGCTAAATGCCCCGTCTGCGAGACCGAGTTGGGTGTCAATGGATTGAAACACATTGAAAAACATTACAATGCGGAAAAACAAGGCAAATCGGATTTGGCAAAGTCCAATTTAGCAATTATTGCCAGAAAGAAAGCTGAACTGAAAACAATGGAGGAGGAAATGTCTCAAATCGATAAAAACCTCGCCGACGAAAGGGCACAGGTGCAGAGTCAAGCGGGAGCATTGGAGCGCGAAATCACCAGTGCCGGGCAGACGGGTAATCAGTTGAAGGAAGAAATGACCGGGGTAAAACAGATTGAGGAACGTCTGGCAAGGAAAGATTTTGCCTTAACCCAGCAGGAGACTCTAAAACAGATTGAGGCAGAGCTAGCCGGCATTAATTATGACCCGCAAAAACACGAGCAAATTCGCCAACAATTTGAGAGTCTGCAAAAATATGAAATCCCCAAACACAGATTGGAAGAGGCAGATAAACTCCTCAATCAGGAGAGAGAGGATATCACTAAGTCCGAAAATACAGCTTCCGAACTGCAGGCTGGTTTAGAAACGGATAAACAAAAGAGGCAGGAACTGATGGAGGAAGTGACCATTTTGCCGCAGGTAACAAATGACCTCACGGAGATGGAGTCTGAATCTAGGCAATTGGTTGACCAGCAAAAACAAACTCAGGAAGACATCGGCAGTATCAAAGGTAAGCTGGAATATTTTGCCCGACGAGAAGTCGAAAGGTCAGAAGAAGAGAACCAATCAAATATGTCGGCAAAAGAAGGGGCAATCTACCGGGAACTGTCGGAGGCTTTTGGGAAGAAGGGAATTCAGGCATTGCTGATTGAAACTGCTGTACCTGAGATAGAAATCGAAGCTAACCGCCTGCTGGCGCGTATGACGGATAACCGGATGCACATCAAGATTGAAACACAGCGAGAAACACAGAAAGGCGATGTTGTCGAGACACTGGAAATCAAAATATCGGATGAAGTGGGCACAAGAAACTATGAAATGTTCAGCGGCGGAGAATCCTTCCGTATCAATTTTGCTATCCGTATTGCTTTTTCACGCCTGCTCGCCAGAAGAGCCGGAGCGCCGCTCCCAACTCTTATCATAGATGAGGGTTTCGGCACCCAGGACACGGTCGGCATTGAGAAGCTCAGGGAAGCTATCAACTCCATTCAGGACGATTTTGAAAAGATACTAGTCATCACACACGTTGAAGAACTCCGAGATGCTTTCCCAGCAAGAATTGACGTGGTGAAAACGGCTGATGGCTCAACAATCAGTTTAAACTAGACATCCTGTATATTGTTTGCATCGGGCAATAGGTCTAACAAGCCAGTACTATCACAACAACTAATCATCAACCATAGCCGATGTTAAAGTTATGCTACTATTTTACTGAGAGCACCCTGAAGGACGATATTAATCACATAACAAGCCAGAGTTCTTGACATATACTATTTAAAGACATAATATTGCGCTGTCGGGAATCGTTAAAATCAGGGGGGGGGAGAGATAAGAATGCCCGAACAAAAGAACATCATCATTTACACAACTCCAGTCTGTCCATGGTGTCACAGGGCGAAAGAGTACCTTTCGAGCAAAGGTTTCTCGTACACAGATTATGATGTTGCCAGTGATAAGGAAAAAGCCAAGGAAATGATTCAGAAATCAGGGCAGATGGCGGTCCCTGTAATTGTAATTGGGGAAGAGATAATCGTTGGGTTCAACCAGACAAGAATAGATGAATTGCTAGCAAAATAATCAAATCCGATTCTAGCCCTTCCGGAGGTTCTAATGTACGACTTGATAATCATTGGCGGCGGTCCTGCCGGAATGGCAGCGGCTGTTTATGCGGCTCGGAAACGATTAGACACCTTGCTCACCGCTAATGATATCGGTGGGCAGATGAACTGGACGACGGGTATAGAAAATTACATGGGCTACCAGTTCATCGAAGGCTCGGACCTTATCGAGAAATTTGAGGCTCAAGTCAATCACTTCCCCGTTGACCAGAAAATCGGGCAGAAGGTCGCACGGATTACAAAAATAGATAGCGGATTTGAGGTTGTTTCCGAATCAGGGAATAAATTCCAGAGCAAGGCAGTGCTTCTGGCAACAGGCAAACGCCCTCGCCGACTGAATGTGCCGGGAGAAACCGAACTCACCGGTCACGGAGTAAGCTACTGCGCTGTTTGCGATGGACCCATTTTCGCTGGTCAGAAAGTGGCTGTTATTGGTGGGGGCAACTCGGCCCTGGAAGCCGCTCTTGATATGGTCAGAATTGCTGAACATGTTGAACTGGTCTCTGCCACCCCGCTCACCGGCGACACTGTTCTCATTGAAAAACTATCCAACGCTAAAAACTTGAGGACCTTTTTAGGGCATCAAACTGAAGAAATTTTGGGGAAAGACCTTGTTGAAGGCATTGTAATAAAAGACCTCCGGACGGGAGAGCACAAAAAATTGGATGCTACCGGGGTCTTTATAGAGATTGGGCTAGTGCCCAATTCCGATATGGTCAGGAGTTTAATCAAGCTAAATCAGTTCGGCGAAGTGCCTGTTAATTGCTCCTGTGAAACAGAAATACCTGGGCTATTTGCCGCCGGTGATGTTACCACCGTACCCGAAAAGCAGATTGTCATTGCCGCCGGGGAGGGTGCCAAAGCCGCCCTTCAGGCACACCGCTATTTGCAGAGGCTGGCGAGGTAACTCACTTTGTGGAAAGTATGATTTATTTCTTCGCTAGATATTTGTCCGGGTCTTTGCCAAAAGCCTTTTTGCAACCTGAGGCACAAAAGTAATACTTCTTGCCTTTGTAATCAGATGTTACCGGTGCTTTTTTCTCATCAACCGTCATTTTACAGACCGGGCCAATCGCCATTTAGTACCTCCTATACAAAACCTAAAATACTAAACCCCAAATCTGAAACGATTCCAAAATTTATCATTACCGAACACCATTACCGTTCTGAGGAGAAGTGGAATCGGGAATATTTTCTCTTTCTGCCATTGCCATGTCATTCCGTCGAAGGGCATGGCAATCTCACTCTTTCCATATCCATCCACTTAAGCTGTGCGTCCAATTGGTAATATTTAATTCACTGGTTACCCCTATAAGTTACAGGGATTGCCGCATCGCCACACTCCTCGCAAAGACATTCATGTAATAACCTCTAAAACCTCGCCGGTTTGAATGTCCTTAATCGGAGTGAATTCATCACCACGGTAATAGAGCTTGCCGCCATTGCCGCCGCCGCCAGAATAGGATTCAAGAAACCGCGCTCACCGAGTATAAACTGTAAACCTGACGGCACACCGTTGTGCCCGAAGGCAAGATACAGGATACCAGCGGCGACAGGGATGAGAATGGTATTGTAGGCAAACGCCCAAAAAAGGTTCTGTCTGATGGTCCTCATCGTACGTTTGCTCAGTGAAATGGCAGTAACAATACCCCTCAATTCACCGCGGATGAGAGTAATATCTCCCGTTTCCATCGCTACATCCGTACCCGTACCGATAGCAATACCCACATCTGCCTGAGCTAAAGCCGGAGCATCATTGATACCATCGCCCACCATTGCCACCACTTTACCTTCACTCTGGAGTTTCTTAACCTCTTCTGCTTTATGTTCTGGTAAAACCTCAGCAAAGATGCGGTCAATATCTGCCTGTTTGGCAATCGCCTCGGCGGTACGACGGTTATCACCGGTGAGCATCATTACCTCAATACCCATTTTATGGAGTTGCTGAACGGTTTTATCGGCATCAGGCTTAATGGTATCTGCCAAAGCAATGATACCAGCCGCCTGCCCATCAATACCGAGAAACATCACTGTTTTACCCTGTGCCCACAAACCGTTTGCCTGTTCATCAAGCCCGTTGAGGGGCAAATTACGGGCTTGAATCAGTTTCGGATTGCCGAGCAAGAGCTTCTTCCCGTCTACCGTAGCTTCCACTCCAAGTCCGGGGATGGCATTAAAGCCTGAGGCTGGTAATAATTCCAAACCTTTTACAGTACTGGCTTTGACGATCGCTTCCGCCAGCGGGTGCTCCGAGTTTCTTTCTGCGGAAGCCGCCAGACGGAGAACTTCTTCCTTTGAGTACGCAGACACCGCAATCACATCCGTTACTTCAGGTTTTCCCTGTGTCAAAGTCCCTGTTTTATCCAGCAACACAGCGTTTATCTTATGAGCACGCTCCAGCATTTCGGCACTACGAATGAGAATGCCGTGTTCGGCGCCTTTACCAGTACCGACGATGATAGCTGTCGGTGTTGCCAGCCC
>JAPLHG010000086.1:19265-22721 GCA_026389745.1 Chloroflexota bacterium
CAATCACGAGAACAGCCACAAAATTGAGAAGGGCATAAGTCAGCGATGGGGAGGGCCCGGCGAAGAACCATACTAGAAAAGTAATAATGGCAATCCCTATCACGATGGGTACGAAATAGCTGGCAATAACATCCGCCAATCTTTGCACCGGGGCTTTGCTTCCCTGTGCCTCTTCAACCAATCGAACAATACGTGCCAGAGTGGTATCTTTGCCAATTTTAGTCGCCTGAAACCTGAAACTGCCTGTTTTATTAATGGTTGCACCAATGACCTCGTCACCGACTTTTTTCTCCACGGGGATGCTCTCACCGGTAATCATTGACTCATCGAGGCTGGAATATCCTTCCCGAACGATACCGTCCACCGGCATACGCTCACCTGGCTTGACCAGAATAAGGTCGCCGACCTGAACGTCCGAAATGGGAATAACCCGTTCCTGCCCATTGTGAATAACGATAGCAGTTTTCGACTGCATACCAATGAGTTTCTTAATTGCCTCAGAGGTTTGCCCCTTGGCTCTGGCTTCCAAAAAACGACCCAGCAGAATAAGCGTGATAATCGAGGAAGAGGTATCGAAATAAACGTGAGCCGTCAGTCCGCCGGTAATAAATACACCGGGGAAAAGAACAGCGACGACACTGTAAATATAAGCGGCGGACGAGCCAACCGCAATGAGAGTGTTCATATCGGAGGTGCGGTGCTTCAGCGTGCCCCAGGCTCCTCTGTAGAAGCGCCAGCCTGCCCAGAATTGTACCGGGGTGGCTAATGCCCAGAGCAGGTATTTCATCCCTGTGAACTCAGGGACAAACATCATAGCAATAATCGGTATGGTCAGAATAGCCGCAATGATAAATCTGTCCCTGACCTTACGGACTTCCCGCTGTGATGTCTCGCTGACATCCTCCAGAGTTTCTATCTCATTACCTAATTCATAGCCGGCTTCTTCAACCACTTTCTTGAGGTCGGAATAATCCGTACCTTCCAGATATTCCACGGTGGCTTTTTCAGAAGCGAGGTTGGCACCGGCGGAAACGACGCCAGGAGCGCTTTTCAGCGCTTCCTCGACACGGGCAACACAGGAGGCACAAGTCATACCACCCACCGGATAAATAGTTTTTCTAGTAGCCACACCATACCCCAATGAGGAGATGGCACCATTAATTTTTGCCAGATTTACTTTGTCAGGGTCGTATTCAATGAATGCTTTTTCTGAGGCGAAATTGACATTAGCGTACTCCACGCCGGGTGTCTCTGTAAGACCTTTCTCAATCGTGGCGGCGCAGTTGGTGCAGGTCATCCCGGTGATGGGAATACGGGTTCTGGCGGTTTTCCCGGAGCTAGACTTCTCAGCCACAGCAAACCCCCTCTGCAATCGTATAGCCAGATTGAATATTTACAACGCTACTATATTCTACACTATGCGGTAAGTACATCATACGCCCCTGCTCAATCGGAGATATTTGATTTATACCATATATGGATGATTTCAGTTGGGCTGGAATCGTTACTGAAATTGCCACTTCCTTTCGGAATGTACTACAATAAGCCAACGAACTGTTTTCAGAATTACCGATTGCACAATAATGTTTGAAAGACGGAAATCACAAAAACTATGCAACACCGTAAGTTTGGCGAGTTAGACTGGAAAGTCTCGGCGCTGGGCTTCGGGACAATGCGGCTACCACTCCTAAACAATAACCAGTCAAATATCAATGAACCCGAAACAATTAGGATGATACGCTACGCCATTGACCATGGCGTCAATTATTTAGATTCAGCGTATGTTTATCACAACGGCAAGAGCGAGGTCGTCGTCGGGAAGGCACTCGAAGACGGCTACCGTGAAAAGGTGAGAATTGCCACCAAATTGCCTTCCTGGCTGGTTGATTCGCCCCATGCTTTTAACCGCTTCCTGAACAAACAACTGAATCGCCTGCAAACTGGTAAAATTGATTTCTACCTCCTGCACGGGCTCGATAAAGGGGCTTGGCACAAGCTACGTGATTTTAATGTCCTGCACTGGGCGGAAGGTGCTATGGCTGATGGGCGCATCGGCAATCTGGGCTTCTCTTTCCACGACAGCTTTGAAGTTTTCAAGGAAATCACTGACGCCTACGATAACTGGACTTTCTGTCAGATTCAGTACAACTATATGGACGAGGACTTTCAGGCAGGCACACACGGACTGAAATACGCTCATAAGAAGGGGCTGGCGGTGGTGGTGATGGAACCGGTCAGAGGTGGACAACTCGCCAGGCCACCGGAGCAGGTAGTGAAGTTATGGGCAACTGCATCGCAGAAGCATGCACCGGCAGAATGGGCATTGCGATGGGTCTGGAATCATCCGGAAGTATCGGTAGTTCTCAGCGGTATGAGCACGATGAGGCAGGTGGAAGAAAATATCGCCGTCGCTGAAAATGCTCTACCGAATAAGCTGACAGCTGACGAACTGGCGCTAATCGGACAGGCCAGAGATGCCTACCGTTCACTGATTCCAGTGCCTTGCACCAGCTGTAATTACTGTATGCCTTGCCCTAATGGCGTGGAAATCCCACAAATCTTCGAGCTTTATAACGAAGCCATTAGCTATAATGCTCCCCAGGCTTCCCGATCCAGATACAATAGTCCACATATCCTCAAAAAAGAATGGCGTGCTGATAACTGTATCAAATGCGAGAAGTGTTTAGAGAAGTGCCCTCAGAAAATAGCGATTCCGAAGGAGCTAGAGAAAGCACATGCCTTCCTGGCAAGAAAGCAATAATTATGGTACCCCAGGGGCGACTCGAACGCCCGACACGCGGTTTAGGAATTTGTTAGACTTTACCAGTTTACACTCAAAATATCACTTTTTATCACTATGGTCAAAGTCTATTTCACGCACGAAAGCGACTAATGGTTACTAACACAGAATAGCAAGGGAATAGCAAAAAATGCCTGGCTGTAAGCCAATAATATGGGCATCTAGATAGTGGGAGTCCTTTTCGTTCACGCGGAAAACAATACTCCATTGACGGGAGGTTTTGAATTTAAAATAGGCAGTGGAGCACTCGAACCTCTGACCCCCCTGCGTGTAAATTCTAAAGTATCACCCACTTTAGCCTCGAATAACGGACTATTACGTACAATAAACTATAGCATTTTAGCCTCAATTTTTAATGTCGTTGTAAAAAAGCGTTAGCAAATCCGTTAGCAAATGGAATAGCAGGTAGAAGGTAAAAAACTGCTCTTGCCCGCCATGAGAGCTTCGGGTCAGGTTTAATTACGGGATTGCCGGGGAAACGCTCCAGCTTTATATGTTTTATCTTTGTCTCCAGTATATCTTCTAGAAGAGTGCCCAGTTTACAGGTGGCAACGGCGCAGGTGGTATCTGCCGCTCCATAATAAATATAGAGAGTGCCGTCCTTCACCATCGCACCGCTCGGGAAAACAATGTTCGGCACTTTGCCGTACTTCTCG
>JAPLHG010000097.1 GCA_026389745.1 Chloroflexota bacterium
AGAGCGAGGTCTGAAAGTTCCGGCACAGGGCAAAGAGGCAAAAAAACTGCTGGAACAAATCAAACTACAGGAAAGTCGTGGCTTCCAGTACGATAATGCCGAGGCATCCTTCGACCTGCTGGTACACCGCGCTCAGCCGGATTATAAGCAACCTTTCGAACTGGTGGACTTTATGGTGGTGGTGGAGAAAAGACGCCGCCCTTCGACACGCAAGGATACGGGCGAGATGCTCTCCGAAGCAATGGTCAAAGTCAGGGTCGATGGAGAGATGATGCACACCGCCGCCGAGGGCAATGGTCCGGTTAATGCCCTGGATGCAGCATTGCGCAAAGCGCTCCTGCAGTTCTATCCGAATCTTGCCGTGGTCAAACTCATCGACTACAAGGTTCGTATTCTAGCAGAAAGCACCGGCACCGAATCGCAGGTACGCGTTTTGATTGAATCAACTGACGGCGCAGAAGAATGGCGGACGGTCGGAAGTTCCACAGACATCATCGAGGCGAGCTGGCTGGCACTGGCCGACGGTCTAGAATACTGGTTGCTGAAGCATAACAAGAAATAGAGAGTATTAGCACAAGAATCAGATCGGCCGATATTCTGCCCTTCCAGCTTCTCCACTACCCCTTAATCACACCGATTGGTGTGGCTCTAGCAATTTTGCGCGAGATACCTGCCCGATGAGCCACCTCAACCACCTCGTTGACATCTTTATAGGCTGATGAAGCCTCCTCAGGCAATTCACTGATGCTTGCCGCTTTTACCGTGATGCCCTTTGCCGCCAGCGATTGAACAATATCAATACCCCTGACGCCTTTCCTGGCGGCAGTGCGACTCTGCACACGACCGGCACCGTGACAGGTGGAACCGAAGGTTTCCTTCATCGCGATTTCTGTCCCCACGGCAACATACGAATATCTCCCCATATCGCCGGGAATGAGCACTGGCTGACCGATTTTCCGATACATCTCAGGCACATCGGGGTGACCCGCCGGAAAAGCACGGGTGGCACCCTTACGATGAACACAGACTTTGACTTTTTTGCCGTCAACGGTATGCTCTTCAATCTTGGCGATATTGTGCGCCACATCCCAGATTTGCTCCAACCCAATATCCCGACGAGTCTTCCCCAGAGCTTTAACCAGCGACTCTCTGACCCAATGAGCGATGCACTGTCGATTCGTCCATGCGTAATTCGCTGCACAAGCCATTGCCCCCAGATATGCCTGCCCCTCTGGCGATTTCACCGGCGCACAGGCAAGCTGACGGTCGGGTAAATTGATGCCGTACTTTCTGACCAAGCTGACGGTCGGGTAAATTGATGCCGTACTTTCTGACCGCCTGCCCCAGAGCCGCTACATAATCGGTGCATACCTGATGCCCAAAACCACGACTGCCGCTGTGCACCAGTACCAGCACCTGCCCAATCTCCTGAATACCCATCGCTTTGGCAGTGTTAAGGTCATAGATTTCATCAACCCTTTGTATCTCTAAAAAGTGATTGCCACTCCCCAGCGTGCCCAGTTGCGGCATACCCCTTTCTCTGGCTCGACCGCTCACTTTATCGGGGTCAGCACCTTTAATACAACCCGATTCTTCCGTTGCCTCCACATCTGCGAGGTCGCCATAGCCCCTTTCCGCCGCCCAGAGACTGCCTTTGACCATTACTTCGTCCAATTCTCTATTGCTGACACGCAACTTACCTTTCATGCCCAGTCCGGAAGGTACATTGTTGAAGACCTCAGTGGTAATGCGGTCGATTTTAGGTCTGACTTCGGCTTCGGTTAGATTGGTACGCATCAGCCGGACTCCGCAGTTAATATCGAAGCCGACACCTCCCGGTGAGACTACACCATCCTCGACCCTCATCGCCGCCACCCCACCGATAGGAAAGCCATAACCCCAGTGAATATCCGGCATCGCCAGCGAATGTCCGACAATACCCGGCAGAAAAGCTACATTTGCCACCTGCTCGAAGACATTCTCCTCCCAGATGTGGCTCAGCATAATCTCGCTGGAATACACTAGTCCGGAAACCCTCATACCAGTCTTATAACTGGTAGGAATCTCCCAGCGGTAATCGTCTATTTTGTGCAGTACTTCATGCCAAGGTGATGTCATTTATGACCTCAGATATCGAATAATACTCTCACCTTACAGCCACCATTCTCTTCAATCTTCAGCGTGTGATAGGTTGCCGCTTTAACCTCTCTCTTCAAATGATGTTTGGCAAGGTCTAACTTTTCACCATATCCTACGGCTTTAAGCTCGGTGTCGGTGAGATGTGTTACGTCAAACCTGTTAAACAATATTTCTTTGGTCTCGAAGAGGTAAATCAGTTCATTCAGCCAGTTGACGAGAAGCGCCTCGCGGTCCGGGGCAGTCACCTCAATTCTGCGGTGTTCTTTCTCCTTCACCGTATCAAGCTCAGTGATGATGCTGAACATTCCCCGCGCTGCATTGGCAAAGGCTTGTTTCACATCAGCGCCTTTAGCCACGATGCCGATATCAGCCGTGTGGGCAATGACCTCGAAGTCCCTTCTCACACAGATAGATTATAGCATTTAGGTATATAAAGACAAGCCGAATCTACTAGCCCCAAGTTTCATAGAATACTATAATCCTCTCCCCAACGCGGGAGAGGATTATAGTTTGGTAAGTTAAATTTCCAACCGCGAGCAATTTACTATTTATGCTCCCTCGGTTATTTAGTATAATCTAATTGACAAGGCAAGAATTGTCCCAAAATAGCTGCACAAAGGAGATGACCTATGGCTGACATCAAAAGCGCTTATGAAATAGCGATGGAGAAGATTAAGGACATCGAAGATGCCACTCCGGAAGAGCGACTGAAATGGAAATTCGCTCCTAAAGGTGAAGAGCTGGCAGGCAAATACATGAGGGCTGATGTTAACCTGATGACCGAACTGAGCAAGTACAAGGACGAAGAAAGAAAATATGTTGTGCAGGCCGTTTCATCTGTACTCATCAGAAATATTGACCTACCTAAGAACGACGCCATCAAGAAAACCAATCGCAAAGCGATGGACGGCATCAAACTAATCAAGAAAGACAAGACCGGTGTGGAGAATGTTTTCAGCAAAATAAGATATATCTTCAACCACTATGCCGAACAGGGCGAACAGCAGAAAAAGCAAGCTTATGAGCAAGTGAAGGCTCAGTTTGCCGCTAAACTCCAGCAGGCGGTGCAACAACAAATGGGTGCCAATGCCCGAATGAATATAGATGTGGAACGGCATCCCCAGTTCCAGGAAGAGTGGCGCAAGATGCTGGGGCGGCTGGACGCGCAGTACCTCGAGCACATCAACGAATATAAGCATGACCTGCTGGCAATTAATTAATCATCCGGTGGGGTTGGGAGCGAGATGGATATCGATGACGCAAAAATCAAAGAGGCTGTAGAACGCACCGAGATTCTCCGCGTACCCAAACAAAACCTGGCGACTTTCGGAACGACCAACATCTATTATTATCTTGTCACCGAGCCGGCTTATACTGAACTCTCTCCAACCACTACGGAAACCGTTGTCAGGGAAGGTAGAGTCATCGCGGAAAAGCCGAAAATTGTCACCCCCTACTATCTGTCCTCGCTGGAAGGTTTTAGCGCCAACGCCCGCAGATATTTCGACCAGCTCATTAAAATTTACGGGCACAGCGTTCCCGGTCTATTGTACTCTTATCGTAACGAACCGAAAGAAATGAACATCGTCTCTGACAATCTGCTCGCGGTAGTGTCAAAATTAAACGATGGAATCAATAAGCGCGGCGACCCACTGACCGCCATTATCAAAGGACTGGATGAAATGTGGGACATCGCCCTCATCAAGTTCATCTTTGAAATGACCCGGAGGTCAGTGGGAGATAACGTCAGGCAAATGGGCGCCAGGGGCTTGCTGACAATGGATGAGCAAGGCATCCCTGCCGACGCCCGGATGAGAATCGAAGAGCTTTTTAGCCAAGTAGGTCACGGTGAGGTTGACCCGCGTGTGTTGAAAGATGAGCTTGACCGCTGGAATATTTTTGCCGAATACGAAGACAGGTTCCTCAACCTCTTCCGAAAATAATCAAAAAGTGATAAGATAATACCGTGCAAATTTCCGTAATTGAAGCCCGCGATCTGTCCGAAGCATGGTTCCTCTGTCTGGGCAAAACCCTGAACGATGGCTATGAATACCGCATACAGCGTGGTAGTTATGCCGGACAATGCCGCAAACAGCTTGATTTAGTGGTAGTGCAAATTAAATACCCGGGTACCCGCCCGCTCATACCTGATGTTCCTCAGGGAGTGCCGGCGCCCAGCACAATGGAATATATCGAGAATTATCTGCCCTATCTGATGACCGCCCACAAAGCAGAAAGCGAGCAGTATACCTACGGGCAGTATCTGGAGAAACAAATCGCCGAAGTCATCAGAATGTATAAGGAAGACGGGCACAACACCAACCAAGCTTATATGACCGTCGGGGACCCGCAATCAATCTACCTCACTGACCCGCCCTGTCTGAGAGGCATCGATACCCGCATCCGTGATACTCGGCTGACCTTTTATGTTTATTTCCGCTCCTGGGACTTGTGGGCTGGCTTTCCTTCCAACCTGGCAGCAATCCAGTTGCTCAAAGAGTACATGGCATCAGAAATAGGTGCTGAAGACGGTGAACTGGTGGCAATGAGCAAAGGAATGCACCTCTATGAGTACTGCTGGGACTTAGCTAAAGCGGTAGTCAAAAGAGAATAGATAAATCACGATTATAGAGTGATTTCAAGTAGACACTAGGGGAGAAGAGGAATAACGCTCGCAAGGTCAAGCACCTCAGTAAGCTCCACCGACTATTCAGTGAATATTTGGGGGTGGATTTTACCCACCCCCATTTACTGTTTTTACTCACAATAATTTGCGTCTGAGCCTCAGGTTTGTTAAACTAGAATGCGTACAGGGGCCGCTAGCTCAATTGGTAGAGCAAATGACTCTTAATCATTAGGTTCGAGGTTCGATTCCTCGGCGGCTCAGTGGATTTTGAAGCTAATTCCCCAGTTGTTCGGCTGTTCTTGTTTGCATGTTTTGTGTTTTGCTTAACAATTTGCTTAACTTTTCGCATCGCTCTACCCTCCTTTTGCCATCTTTTTTCTCTTATAATCTAAGCTGAATACTACCCAATCACGAGCCAGTTTCTTGCGCTGTCCGGCGGGCATGCGTACGAAAACGAGGGGCAGGCTCACATTCTCCAATGAATTGTAGGTTGGATGAAGATTAAAAGTCTGAAAAACAAAACCTATACTGTAGTTCCGGTAATCGGCAAGTTCCTTATCGCTGGAACGACTGAGGTCATGCCCATTTACAACAACCCACCCGGAGGTGGGAGAGTCTAGTCCACCAATGATGTGGAACAGAGTGGACTTGCCTGAACCGGAGGGTCCCACCACTGCCAAGGACTCACCATCGGGAATCCCAAGGTCGACTCCAGCCAGAGCATGGATGGTTTCCTCGCCCATCTGGTAGGTATTTTAAGTTGTTCCGGCTTTACCAATATGCACTACTTTCAGTTCGATTTATGGATTTTAAACCCTACATTTTTATCATACTCTGTTTAGTATTTGAAATCTATTTTAAAACCGAAAGCCCGCCATCTCCAGCGGGCCTTTTAAGTATTATAAATCCTTTTACCCGTGCTTGCACCTCCGACTATATAGTCTTTAGTGATTGCATCCAGGTAACCATCGGCTTACCAATCGCAAAAACCACCCTTAACCGAGTTGGGTTGACAAGAAAACCTGAAGCCCCATCTGGTTAATCTGGTCCTGCACTTCTTCAATACCATCGATATGAGCATCCTCATCATTGAGTATGCTCTCGAGTATTTCACGGGTAGCGAAGTCTTTGGCATCACCAGCTACTTTAATGGCAGTGTTGTAAGACTCAATTGCACCGGCTTCGGAGTTGTGGTCATTGGCGAACATTTTAGATACTTCAGTGCCGATGAACATCTTCCTAAGGTCGCTTACAATAGGAGTACCCTCGAGGAATATAATACGCCCTATGAGTTTTTCAGCGTGTTTCATCTCATCAATTGCACGCTTCTCAATTGTTTTATGGAGCTTTCCGTAGCCCCAGTTTTCGCAAATTCCGGCGTGTACCATATACTGGCTAATAGCCGTAAGCTCATCTGCCAATAGCGAGTTCAACGCCTCAATGACTTTCCTGTCTCCTTTCATTTAAGCCACCTCCTGCTTATTTGTGATTCACTCTGTAATGCGCATTATATATTGTTACATGACTCAAGTAAAGTGATGAGGGCCACAATATCATGCTTGGCACGAAGATACTTCAGAACCTCATCTTTCCCCAACCCATATGGTCCAGTCAGACCCATTCTGGCCAGCGTTCTGCCGAGTGGTGGGCATAGAACACCTCCAGCACGACCCTCTGTACGAAAACAATCTGCAGAGAGAAAAGAACGGCAAGTCCCTCATCGCTATCATCAGTAATATTTTCCTCACAAAGAAGCTGGACGAGCGGGAAAAGATATTCGATGAAAATGGTTTGATTTGCGGTAGAGTCCTTTCACCTACAGACGTGGTAAATGACAAGCAGGCATCCGAGAATGGTTTCTTTACTGAGATTGACCACCCGATTGCCGGTCTGATAAAACTTATCGCCGGTCCGGCTGATTTCAGCGCTACGCCCGCAACTATAAGGACACCCGCCCCCAGGTCGGTCAGCACACCAAAGAGATTCTTCTGGAACTGGGATATCGGTGGGAAAACATCGCTAATTTCAAAGAGCAGGGCACTATAGGCTGATGACAGTGGCCGATTATTTCAATATAAAGTGAACTATAAGCAAGCCGATGAGCGACATCAGTGCGATTGGCGGCAAGGCAGGCATAGGCTTACCTTTCAGGAATAACCACTGAATGACGTAGGCACCAATGAGCCCGACCAGGGAAAAAGCCGCCACAATCATAGAACTGGCAAATCCGTAAACGGCGAGAACGGAAACCATCAACATCAGTGGGAAGCCGATATCTCCCCCACCTAGAATAGAATATTCTCTTTCGGCGGCTTCGCCTCCCATCAAATTCTGGAAACCTCTGGCTCTAAGGTTTTGATTCCAGTTGGATTGTGTTTTGGGAATGACAAAAGCGGGCAGAGAATCGGATTGCGATAATCTTTTCGCCATCCACATCATATAACCGAAACGGACCGCGAGAAAATCATAGATTGACACCACAGACAATAAGCCCATCATTGGCCAAGGGGTAACTAAAATACCGAATACGGAGGCAACTCCTGCCAGAGCTACGAGCATCAGCAGGTTATGCAGCCAGACTCTGGGTGCAAAAAACCAGACTAAGCCTCCGGCAGCGGCAAGAATCGCTACCAGAATCAATGAAGGCAGGAATAGCGCCAGGACGACAAATATTCCCCAAGCATACAAAAGAACGAACAGAATTCTGAATACCCACTTTAATTTGGAAACAGGGATGAGGAAAAGAACCACCCCAATCACAGCCACCGAACTGAAGAAATAAATCAGGGGGAACTGGGGAGATACCTCCGGAACAACGATCTGGGGATTGGCTTTCAGGAATGCGATTTCACGGGAGGCAACATAAGAGGCGATGGCGGCACCAGTGATAAATGCCAGACTACTCCAGAGTACAGGACTTAATATCGTTCTTTTCTTCATAGACACCGTAAAAAGTTTAAATGAATAGAATGATTATAAAGCTTGTGTGTCTGGCGGGGCAAGTTTGTACGGCTATTTCCCAAATTAG
>JAPLHG010000096.1 GCA_026389745.1 Chloroflexota bacterium
AATGTCCTAGATGTAACTCGGAGGCGCAGAAACGAATATCGAACTTTGCCTCAAAAACTGGCTCCTACCTGCAGTCACCAGCAAAGCGCTTCAGGAAATAAACAGCATGGAGACTCTGGACTGTTTCCCATAATGATTTTTATTATGGGTTAACATACATCCCGATGTTTGTGCAGTGGTAGATAAAGCTAATTCTAGTGGAATGACACCCTGAATTTCTACTTCGTCAGTGCCTTTGGCATAGACCTTTATGTCCAGAGCATCCAGTGCTAGTGCCTTTATTTCCGGGGTGCTGTGTTCAAGGTTGTCCATCACCCGGTCATAAAGTTCGTTGAGTTTGACCTTGGCGTTTGCCAGACTCGTTAAGTGTTCTCTGGTTTTTAGCAGGTCGTTTAATCTTACTTCATCTTCATGTCGAAGACGCTTAATGTTGTTCAATCGGTCTAGGATTTCGTCCTTCCCAAATTCGCCTAATTCCATAGCCTCAAGTAGATTTCTTCGACGATGTTCATGGTTGTGTAGGGTCTTTTCCAATTCCTTAATTTTGTTGTCCAAGGAATCAATGCTTGCTTTGTCGGTTGCTTCGGCCATGTCTCTTAAAACAATCTCCGGGTTACTTAACAATTCTCGGGTCTTGCTCCAGACCTTATCCTCTAGGTCATTGGCACGTACCAACAACGCTTGGCATTTCCTACCGTGGTTTTCATAAGGTCTGTTATTACTACATTGATAGTAAAGGTACTTCCTACTCATGCAATGACCAACCAGCGGTTTGCCACAAACCGCACAAAATGCATGACCCCTCAAAAGATATTCGTGCTTTGGACGGCCCGTTCTTAACTTTGGCTTGTCAAGCTGGGCATTGGCAGCGTAAAATATGTCTTCACTTGTTATTGCTGGCGTTACGTTCGCCAATAGGGCGTCGCAAAAGCGGTAACGGATTATGGAACACTATTTGAAAGAACTGTTCCAGAAGTTGAATCAGGAGCTTCTGAACCGCACCTTTGACCACAGACAGGCAGAGACTCTGAGCCATCGCATTTTTCAAGAATTGGGATTACCTTCAAACAACTTATGAATACTATATCAATCGGCGAATCGAGTCACTTGACGGGAGTTGTTGGTGCTCAAGAGTCATATTACCCAGCCTCACTACTGACCGTCAACCATTGCACATTCCGTCAGAATGTGCAATGGGCATTTGTGCTCGTTCCTTATATCCCTGAGAGCATCTTACTGAAGGTTTACACGCCGACTGGTGGGTCAGCCTCAGGGGCATCTTCTCTGATAGCTATCTTACCAATAACGTATTCTATATCCCGACTGATAAAAGCTTTGCTTAAGGCTATTTGTCCTGGTATGGCAAGACTGTTACCTTGCCGCCAAGAACAACCAGTATAACCTTGTTGCTGGGAGAAGACTGGACTTCATTTGCCAATCTATCGATTTCTTCGTCAGGCAATCTGGGAAGAATCTCAGTCGTTTGTCCTACCTGATATAACAAGCGAATCTTGAAACCAAGCTTACTTTCAAGTCGGGAAGCTAAATCTCCGGTACGGTCATCGGCAAGAAGAATCACATTGCGTCGTATTACTACCGACTCAGCCCCACGACGCTGGTCAGCTCTCAGAATTTGCCAGTGGTACCAGAGCAATGGCACCGCAACAATCAGAGTTTGTAGACTCCATTTCGAACTATGCAGGACATTAACACCAAAATTCCCCTGCAACATACCGCTCAGTAGTTGGTAGATAATATTCACCAGGTCAGCCGCGAGAATAACGATAGACACACCGATAATCACATACAGAAAAATGCGGCGTGACAGTGCTCGCCATTCTTCAATTTCCCCTACCCGCACCCGCTTGAGAATACCATTCCAATAATATAGCCATAATGGCGTACCTATCAGAAGTAATGCCAGACACAATGCGAGTTGATTCCGCCACCAACCAGCTGTTACAGTTAGTGAAATACCAGCCGTATTGATAATCAGGTCAACCAGTATGCCAAAGAGCATACTCAAACCAGCGACTAATGTGCCTAGCCCCAGGAATGACATCAGGTAAGAATACACACGTTGCGCTGATTGGCGCTTTTCCTGTACCTTACCAGCCTCTTCCTGAGCCAATCGCTGGTGATAACCCCAGATGGCTAACCCAACTAGAATAGTCGGCACTGCCCATCCGAGAAACTGGAAGTGTGGACTATCGGATATTCTTCGGGAGTCAGAAATAGAAGTACCGCCGAACACCCAGATAAAAAATCGGTAAAGTGAGATGGTTGACGTGACTAGCGCTGTAACGGCACCACCGGATATTGTCAGCAAATAAAAGTATACTTGCCGCAGTGTAGAATCAAAATCACCCCGAGCCATGCGAAACCAGTGGAAATACCATACTGCGCCGCCGAGCAATATCATGGCAAT
>JAPLHG010000107.1 GCA_026389745.1 Chloroflexota bacterium
CAATGTTAAAACCACCCAAACGATTGCCTGAGGCGTCGGCAGCGGCTAAGGCGGCTGATTCGAAGTAACCGCCCGGGTCATAAGTGGATATTTTGTTAAGGCTGGGGATAACGCTTCCCCAGCCTTACGACTAATTGGAACGATAAGCAGGGGGGGTGATCGAGAAATGGCTCACGGTAAATTTGGTACCGCGATAAATTGTCGGCATTTTGCAAATGGATTTTGGTGGGTGTATAATACATATTGATTAGTTGTAGCGAAGGTTATTGCATACGTTTTATTCTTCTATCCACCTGAGTATTGGATGACCCGAACTCTAACTAAAATACTGAGAGAGGGAGGTCATCTAGTGAGTTTTCAGGACAAGCAGCTCGTGTGTGCCGATTGCGGCGCCAACTTCACTTTCAGTGCTGAGGAACAGGAGTTTTTTCAGACGAAAGGTTACACCAATGAGCCGAAGCGCTGTCCAACGTGCCGTCAGGCAAGGAAATCTGAGCGTGACACCAAGACTGGTGGGCGACGCCAGATGTTCCCGGTAAAGTGTGCCGAGTGCGGTAAGGACACCGAAGTACCCTTTGAACCTCGTAGCGATCGACCAGTGTATTGCAGTGATTGCTACACCAAGGTCAAAGCATCGAAATAAAATTGGTCTGATGGTCAGGGCATGCACAGGCTGGTTTTTCTAGCCTGTGCATGCCTCTTGAATTTTGGTAGACCATGCCCGGAACTAAGTAATTTATAAGGGGATTTGAGAATGAGAATCTATGTTGGTAATCTGTCCTATGAAGTTAACGAGGATGAACTGAGACAGGAATTTTCAGCTTATGGCGAAGTGACTTCCGTAAGCGTTGTTACCGATAGGTATAGTGGTCGCTCTAAGGGTTTTGCCTTTGTCGAAATGAATACCAAGGCAGAAGCTGAGGCCGCTATCGCCGCACTTAACGGAAAAGCGCTGAAAGACCGTACGCTGGTCGTCAATGAAGCTCGCCCCCGTACCGAGGGCGGCAGTGGTGGCGGATATGGTGGGGGATACGGCGACAGACGCGGTGGCGGGGGATTCCGTGATGACAGGAAAAGTGGCGGTAGGGGCGGCCGGCGGTAATATCGGCTAAAAACATGTCCGTCAGTACCAAAACACACTTATTTTATCACCACCTTAGGTTGAAAGTACTGACGGCTTTCTTCCCGCCTTCCCATGGCTGGCTATATTCCATATTTATGGTGGCCCGGCCGGCTTTGAGGGCTTTGAAGGTCCAGATTTCTTTGCCACTGGCGCCGAGGAGTCCAGTTGTCGAGGCTTCGTATTTACTATCTATTTTTTGAAGCATGCTCGTATCATTGATTTCTTTTAGCTCCCACTGAAAACCGGTCGTTTGGTTTGATGTCAAAGTAACTGTTAATGAACCCCCTATGCCAATCTTCACTTCTTTGCCGGAATAAGAATCGTCAACCGAAACCTGCTGTGCGGCGGCAGTGCAGGCAGTTAGTGTCAATAGGACGGGAGCGATCACTCCTATCAAAATCAATTTTGACTTCATTTTCGGCTCTCCTTCAATTTCTCCCCCAGGACCGCGGCAGTTAGTCTCCATGATTTGCAGCCCCTGTTTTGTCAGGAAAGCACCCGCCAGTTTTCCCCCGATGGCACCGGTCGTTTTTCTTTTCAGATCAGCATGCCTAACTTTTTGACCGGTTGAAAAGAATGGCGGTGGATGGGTGATGGTCCCCAACGCCGTAGACATTCAAGATGCTCCCGAGTGCCATAACCCTTATGCTCATCGAATTTATATTCAGGATAGACTTGCGCAAGTTTTACCATCAGACGGTCGCGGGTTACTTTGGCAATGATAGAAGCACAGGCAATCGAGAAACAGAGACAATCGCCGTGAGTAATGCCTTTTTGAGGCAATCTGATTTCAGGAATAGACAAATAATCAATAAGCAGGGAATCCGGCGGCGGTTTCAACCGGTCAATTGCCCTCTTCATTGCCAGGCGAGTTGCTTTCACGATGCCTCTGGTATCAATTGTCTCAACATCTGCTAGACCAACGCCGATACCCAATGCTATTTCAGTGATACAAGAGAACAGTTTTTCTCGCAGTAAGGGACTTAACTGTTTACTATCATTTACCAGATGTTTCCAATCAGCTTTAAAATCACCAGGGAGTATGACTGCCGCCGCGACTACCGGTCCCGCTAGGGGACCACGTCCAGCCTCATCGATCCCGGCAACATAGCGGTAACCGTGTTGCCACAGAATATTTTCCTCAACAAATGTGGGACGATTCGCACCGTCTATCATTTCGCGGCTCTTTTTGAAAGTAAAAAACTCACCTTTTGCCAGATAATCTGTTTTATCTCTCCTTTAGGCAAACTGGCGTCAATGATCAGCCAGCGTTTGGGCTCCTCATTTGCCAGCTTAAGATAGCCTCTGCGCACTCTTTGATGAAATGTTCTGCCCTCCTGTTCAAATCGGTCTTGCTCCTGTCCGTTTTTGCGAGCAAAACCTTCCCTGACCGGTAAATCCAGCAGAATTGTTAAATCCGGCTTCAGCCCGCGAGTAACCATACGATTAACGTTTTTAATGACTCCGATATCTAATCTGTGCCCATAACCCTGATAAACGATGGTGGAATCAGTAAAACGGTCACAGATGACAACCTTCTCATCTTTTAGGGCGGGTAGAATGACTTCGTCAACTAGCTGAGCACGAGAGGCGTTGAAGAGCATCAGTTCCCCGAGCGGTGAAATTTTGGTAGTCCGTGCCCACTTTAGAAGACGAGAGAGCCTTTCTCCGAGGGGCGTACTGCCGGGTTCGTGGGTTAGAATGGCCGGGATACCCAGGCGTCTTACCGCTCCCCTCACCACCCTCAAAAGTAACGAACAAAGACATGAGATTCTCCTATTCGATTGTAACCAATGACTATTTTAAAGCCAGTTTGTCACCTGGTTAAATGCTAGCGTACTCGACGGAGCCAGTCAAGCCCGCAGGGGCAGAATCTAAACAGCGCGGGGCATTTGCAGTAAAAAAATCTTTGACAGAGCTTTTAAAAAGTATTACATTAAGTAAGCTAATCACTATTGAAAAAGGGAGCATGTCCAAACAAAATCACGCCTTCAATAAATTACAAGCCATTGCCGGTGTCTTGCTCGCGTTGATTGTTCTGATTGCTCTTATTATTACCCGCGTTCAGACGGCATCGGGACAAACCAGTGAGCCTTTAGCGTCTCAAATTGACCAGTATATCCGCGAACAAATGACACAGAAAAACATCGTCGGCATGTCAGTGGCAATCG
>JAPLHG010000059.1 GCA_026389745.1 Chloroflexota bacterium
CAACCGCACGGACCGAGCTAGCGACCACCCAGGCCGGTCTGACCCAGACCCAGACAGACCTGGCAACCGCACGGACCGAGCTAACCAATGTGCCGTTGGACCCAACCTATCAACAGATGGAGAGTTTTTTGGCGGCTGATAAGACGGACCGTAATACGTACAATGCTGCTACCTACGACTGTGTAAATTTCAGCGCCGATGTGATCGCGGACGCGGCCAAAAGTAAAATCCGGTGTGCCTATGTGAACATAGACGAGAGGGATTCCGGGCATGCCATCGTGGCCTTTAATACCACCGACAGGGGACTGATTTACATTGAGCCGCAGAGTGATGAAGAAGTTAACCTTCAAGTGGGCAGACACTATTATCAGTGTATCATACCCGAGCCCGGGTCCTATTATATCCCGCCGGGCTACGATGACACAGTCGTGAGATTCATCGTGATTTGGTGACGCTACCGTGCCAAGAAGGCCGAAGGTGGACTCCACGCTCGACTTCAGCCTTAAAGGGTAGTGATTCAGAGGGAGTCTATGGGGCAGCTGATCGGGGCGGGGGAATAGTTGACATAATGTAGGAATTTCCAAATGAAGATGTCAGCGGGGTATGCAGAAGTCCCCAAATGTGTCACAACGGAGCTAGCGAAAAATATAAAGCGGGGGGTGGGTAAATGAACCGGAACACTCATAACCGATTGGTCGTAGGTTCGATACCTGCCGGGCCTACCAAACCAGCATCACAACAATAAAATTAACGGCATCAAATGCGAAGTTAGCTATCCAGGGAGAACAACGGCTAGAGAAGGTGCACTAATTTCAAGCCAAGCGATGTACTAACACCACCTAACTTGACATAATAATATTGCAGAGGGGAAGGGGGCGATGAGCTAATATTTATCGTCCCTCTTTTGTTTGAATTGATATTTTCGGAGTATAGTTCACTCGTTTAGACAGCGCAGTTCAAAAATGATCGGGCCTCTCGATATCCGGGCAAACCACATTAATTACCTCAGGGTCGGGGTATTGGGGCATTATCTCGTCGTAGCGTAGAAGTCACAGGTTGGGGTAGATATGATGCCATGTACCCAAACAAATTCCGTCGGAAACCAATCCGTCGACAATCCATTCATCACCGACCTTGAGATTGTATTTGCGCTTGCCTTTTTGACTTATGATTCTAATACGGACTTTCTTTTTGCCCCTGGCATCTAGCATCATACCTCCACAGCACGTTGCAAAGGTGATACGGCTGGTGTCAATAAAATGCCTTCTTTACACGTGAATAGTGTTTACATAACATATATTGTGCGCCCCAGTAGAATCAGGAACACCGGCCAGTTTACATAAATCACGCTCGTTTTCCCATATTTTCCTTATCGGAGGGGTAAATAGACGTGAAAGCCCTTATTATTTTTATATCCGAGGAGGTAAGGGTGTCTCGTTATCTGTTTTGAAGTATTTTGATACCTTCGTGTTTTGCTTATAATTCGGGGAATGCTTTGTGGGGCGAACAATTGTTTGCAATGGAAATAAATTAACAAATAAACACCCGGAAGAGATTATTTTGAAAATAAAACCAAAATCTTAATGGTTGATAGACTTTTACTAATCACAAAACATCGTTTTGAGAAAATATAAAAGCAGGGAAACCTTATTAACAAAGAATGAGGATAATTATGTTAAGTAATAATGGTAAAGGGTTGTCAACCCACTGGGCAAAAGTGCTGTTGAAAATTTGCGACAAAAAGTTGGTTAAAAATGATGGGGATATTGGTAGTTGAGTCTATCGGGGGTATATTCACACCAAAAAATAATTTTGGTGGCTTATTTTTTGACTACAGTGCGTCGTGAACTCAGTTTCACGCCTGAAACCAAATTTTATAGGCTAAAGTCTGGCTGATCTTTTGTAACAGACCGGTCAGTCCCCACTTCTTAGCCGATGAAACCAGAACCATATTTTTATCGATTTCCGGTCGGTTGCTCAAAAAATATTCCAGGGCTTCTTCTCCGGTCCAGTTTTCGCCTTTTTCTAACAGAAGGTCGATTTTATTCAAAACGGTGATTTTCGGTTTTTCTGTCAGACCCAGGTCAGCCAAAATCTTTTCGACCGCGTCGTTTTCTTCCGCCGCATGTGGAGAAGCAAAGTCAGTGACATTTAACAAGAGGTCGGCTTCCTCCAACTCTTCCAAAGTTGCCCGGAATGCGCTGACGATAGCCGGCGGCAATTTCCTGATAAAACCGACGGTGTCACTAAGCAAAACAAAACTTTTATCCGGTAGCATGATGCGTCGGGTGGTTGGGTCAAGAGTTGTAAAGACCTTGTCTTCACTGGCAACATTAGCCTGACTGAGGGCATTAAGCAGAGTGCTTTTGCCGGCATTTGTGTACCCGACCAATGCCACAATAGGAATGCCGCTTTTGCGCCGTCGCTGACGGTATAGAGAGCGTTGCCGGCTGACTTTATCGACTTCTGCACCCAGGTGTTGGATTCTACGCTGTATGAGGCGTCGGTTTCCAGATGGCTCCATTGTCCTGCCAGACGTGGTAATAGATATTGATGTTGAGCCAGCTCAACCTGAAGTTTACCTTCGCGGGTGTGAGCACGTTTGGCAAAGATGTCCAGAATCAGAGCCACACGGTCAATGACCTTTACCTGAAGCACTTCCTCCAGATTCCGTTGTTGTACCGGCGAAAGCTCGTCATCGAAGATGACGGTATCATAATGCAAGGAGTCCTTCAGCGCCAGGATTTCGTCGAGTTTACCTTTGCCGAGATAGAGAGGCTTCGAGGGCGCATTCAGATGCTGGATTGCTTTACCGACTACTTCCGCCCCCGCCGATTTTGCGAGTTGAGCCAGTTCATCTTGCGAGGCTTCCACAGAGACAATTTGTTTGCTTCCCCTAGTAGCAACGGTTACCAAAAAAGCTTTTTCCGTTGGGACCCGGGTAACTATTGTGCCTTTACCGATGCTCCCCATTCTGCCCTTTCCCTTACCAACATTATGTAAACTAGTATCAAGTTACGTAAATCCTTATTCTATAAAAAGAATCACCCCTCCCATCAAGGGAGAGGAAATAATTAGACTTTTGTGCAAGTGAATACTAGACCTTTTTGGGACGGAGAATGTTCTTGCTATCATGCCATTGTGCCATTCGGGAAAGTCCTTTGAGCAAGGTAGCATCAGGGATAGTCAGCGATAGTCTGACATAGCCCTCGCCATTTCGTCCGTAGCCTGTGCCCGGTGTTACTACCACACCTACTTTATCCAGCAAATCATTAGTAAACTCAACCGAAGTGTAGCCATTGGGTACCTTTGCCCAGATGTAGAGACTGGCTTTGGGTGGTTTTGTCTCAAGTCCCATCTTGTTCAGCGTGTCCACAATCAGGTCGCGACGTCGTTGGTAAATATCGTTATGCTCTTTAATACAATCCTGCGGACCTTTCAGGGCCTCGATAGCGGCATATTGAATCGCCTGTGGTATGCCTGAATCGAGGTTGGATTTCATTGTTTTAAGAGCGTCGATGACTTCGGCATTTCCCACCGCCATACCAATCCGCCAGCCTGTCATATTGTAAGTTTTAGAGAAGGAATGGAACTCAATACCGACGTTCTTCGCACCCTGAGCCTGCATAAAACTGACAGGCTGGTAACCATCAAAAGCCACCTCAGAATAAGGGCCATCGTGACAGATACAAATATTGTGTTTTGCGGCGAACTCAACGGCTTTGTTAAAAAAATCGAGGTCAGCGACCGCGCCAGTGGGATTATTTGGATAGTTCAGCCACAGGACTTTGGTTTTTTGTAGCACATTCTCCGGTATCCTGTTAAGGTCGGGCAAGAAATTATTTTCAGGAGTTATCAGTAGATAGTATGGTCTGCCGCCAACTAGATTTGTTCCGATGGAATATACGGGATATCCGGGGTCAGTTACCAGTGCGGTATCTCCCGGGTCGAGAAGGCACAGAGCGATGTGTGCAATTCCTTCCTTGGAACCAATCAGGGGTGCAACTTCTTTATCAGGGTCAAGTGAGACACCGAAGCGCTTTTCGTACCACTCGGCGATTGCCTTACGTAGTTCCGGCAGGCCTTCGGATTCCGGATAGCGGTGATTTGCCGATTCACGTGCCGCCTGGCAGAGTCGTTCGATAATATGTGGTGGCGTGGGAATATCTGGGTCGCCGATGCCAAAGCTGACGACATCTTCTCCTCGCGCTTTTCTTTCGGCAATCTTACGACTAATCTCGACAAAAAGATAAGGGGGTAGATTTTCAACTCTTCTAGCTAATCTCATATGTTATGTCCTCAGAATTAATTATGAATAAAAAGCAGCTCTGCCTTAAGCTGACAATTGCCACTCGCCAGTAAAGACAGTTACTGCTGGCCCACTGAGAAATACCTCGCCGTTAACATCCCATTCGACCGCTAGGAGACCCCCGGACAGTTTGACATCTATTTTGCTGTCAAGGTAACCGAGCAGATTTCCGGCTACGGTGATGGCGCAGGCTCCGCTGCCGCAGGCAAGGGTCTCCCCTACTCCCCGTTCCCAAACGCGGGCTTCCGCTTCTTTGCGACTGACAATTCTGACGACTTCGAAGTTAGTTTCATCCGGGAATAGTTTGTGTTGTTCGACCTTTGGGCCCAACTCTGCCAGTGGGAAATCAACTACTGGACCATCGTAGAAATGCACGGCGTGTGGATTTCCGATGGAGACAAGATGAAGCAAAATATCATGTCCATTGACACTGATAACACGATTCATTGCTGACTTTATGTCAACTTCACTCCTCTGGTAAACCGCTTTTGCCGGGGTACCATTATGCCCTACTCTCGGCTCGCCCATACTGGCCTGAATTTCTGTTACTTTGCCCTTTCGCCTATGGATACGTGCTTTCCTGATGCCAACCGATGTCTCGATTGTTATCTCCGAATCGTGCCTATCATCATTCGCATCAATATAATGTTTGACCAGACATCTCAATCCGTTTCCACACGTTGTCGATTCTGAACCGTCGGCATTAAAAATACGCATCTGGAAGTCAGCAACCTTCGAAGGTGCCGTCAATAATAGCCCATCGGCACCGACCCCGCAGTGACGATCGCACATTTCTATTGCCAATTTTGGCCAGTCAAGACGTGTATTTTTACTTTCTACGACAACAAAGTCATTACCGGCACCCTGCATTTTGGTGAATTTCATCTTGTGTTTATTTGATTCCCCCTAAGATCGGAGTAGCACTTTTTGTCATCTGTTTTACTCTTGAATTATATCATAAAACAGATACGATTACGTTAGTATTCTTTGCATCGCAGTTGTTTTGGGATTTACAGGATGAAGTTTATCCTGTAAATCAAACGTTACCGGGTTTGTGAGGGAACCTGTGCTAGTTTAACGCTATAGAGAGTCTCAGAGATTCAGAGATGACTTCAGAAATTTATTTATTTTGCGGACAATGAGAGGATACCAGAACCAGATGGTGGCATGAGTTGACGGAAACCATGCTCGTTCACATTGACCGCAGGCTCGCCAGAAATCCAGGGTAGCTTCTCTGGGGATGAACTCGTCCCACAGGGCATTTATCATTAGTACTGGACGTCCTTTCAAAAGGTAAGCGTAAGTCATCGGGTCGATGAGAAAACTCTGTTGCCCCGGCGCGACATTTTCAAAGCCTTTGTTGGTGACTTCTCTCAGGTATTCTGCGTAGTTTTTTTGATTCTCTCCGTATTCTTCCCTTGAATGTCGAAATTCTTTTCGGGAATTGGTTACCCGACTCAACTGCATAATCTTTCCTGAATTGCCACCGTGAACAA
>JAPLHG010000033.1:0-622 GCA_026389745.1 Chloroflexota bacterium
CACACAGGCGGCGCCATCAGTCACCGGACAGCAATCAAAGAGTGTATTGGGCCAGGCAATAATCGGATTAACCCTCGGGTCGTTCAGGAATTCTATCTCATTAGCCCAGGTCGGTACCGGCTCCCCTTTCTGTTTAGCACGGGCAATCCGGGCATTCATCCGGTCTTTAATGGTCCGCTGGAACTGTGCCTTGGGATTCAATACTCCGTTATTATGATTTTTGATAGCCACCTTCAACATATCATCATGGCTGATGCCATACTTATGAATATAAGCTGTTGCCATAGAGGCATAGAGCGCCGGGAATGAGAATCCTGCCGCACCCTCGTAGAGCGTATCCGAGAAAGAAGCCAGTATCAGTGTATTCCAGTCGGTTGGGAGAGTATTCATTCGTTCTGTACCCCCCACCAGTACGACATCATAAAGTCCGGAGGCTACGGCAATGACGCCTTCTCTCAACGCTACACCACCACTGGCACAGGCATCTTCAATCTTCATTGCCGGGATGGGTGTCAATCCAACCGCGGCTGCCATCATCCCTCCGGTACTTCCCTGCGCTTCCCAAATCTCAGCGGCGGCATTCCCTACGTACAGAGCCTCGATATCCTTAGAGTCAATACCT
>JAPLHG010000033.1:663-27595 GCA_026389745.1 Chloroflexota bacterium
AGAGTCAATACCTTTTGCCACTGAGTGTTTCATATCCTGAAAAGCCTCGACAAACAGGTCGCGAGTGGTTAAAGTCGGGTGGACGCCAAACTTGGACATACCCGCACCAACCATTGCCACCCCCCTACCCAATTTTCTTTTTCCCAACGTCACTACTACTCCTTCTTACCACAATTACCTGTAGAAATTTACGCATTTAATCTTTGCGGATACATACGCTTCCAAGGTGATTATGCCGCTTCATTCTTATCAGTGACAGGCGGGCTTAATGCCTCTTTCTTAACCCATCTGGTATGTTTTATCATCCACGGCACAGTAATTAACAGCACGATGATACCGATGATTTGAGCCTGATGCAGACCAAAGAGAAACGGTGTACCGGCACGTAGAAAATCGATGCCAACACGCCAAGCAGAATAAAGCGCAAGGTAGACAAGATAAAGAGAGCCCTCCGGCTTTAACCTGCCTCGTAGCTTCAGCAACACCACGAAGATAATCAGACAATAAATAATCTCGTATACGGTCGTAGGATGCACCACTCCAACACCAAAGCCAAAGCTCGCTGGATTGGTGTATTCAATACCCCACGGGAGTGTTGTAGGACCGCCATAGCAACAGCCATTAAGAGTACAACCGATCCTGCCAATTGCCTGAGCAAAGATAACTGCAGGTGCCGCCAAGTCAAAAACATAACCGATTTTTACTTTAGCAACTTTGCAGTAGAGCCAGATACCTAAAGAGGCGCCAAGCACAGCTCCATAAATGGTCAACCCCGAACCGCCGATAATCTGCGACGGATAATGAAGATAATCTATCACCTCGCCAGATAGAACAAGTTCGGGATGAAATCTGGCAACCACAATATTATCAACCACATGGAGTAATCTCGCAAAGATTATCCCTGACGGAATACCCACCAGAGCCATTGATAGCACCGTATCCAGTGAGATTTTGGCGCCTTTCCTCACCTGCCACCACATCCAGAATATGAGCCAGATAACTGCCAAGGAGAGAAAAAGCCCATACCAGCGGACAGAGATTGAACCAAGCTCGAAGGCTACAGGATTGACACCAATATTAATCATCTCTCCCCTTACCCAATTTCATTTCCCAATACTACTTTAGCGTAATCCGCCCCATTTTGTCCTGTTTGGCTTCAAGAACTATCTACTCTGACGGATTTTACAATGTTTCACCTGGTTGTTCTCCCTGTCAGTAACCCTTCCAGTAATACCTGCGCCGCTTTCTTATCTAGTGGCTTATTATTGTTGCCGCATTTGGGCGACTGGATGCAACTGGGGCAACCATCCTGACAGGGACATTCTTTAATAGTATCCATTGTAACCTGCCATAGTTCTTCAATCAATTCAAACCCCTTTTCAGCGATACCAACTCCCCCGGGATGAGCATCATAAATAAATATCTGAGCCTTACCTGTGTCAGAGTGAAAAACAGTGGACACCCCACCAATATCATTGCGGTCGCACAGAGCGAACAGAGGCAAAATCCCAATGGCAGCATGTTCAGTAGCGTGAAGTCCGCCCGCCAAGTACAATTGGTCTTTGTCCAATCGTGAGATGACACCATCAGGCAGGTCAAACCAGAGAGCTACTGTCGGGAAAGTCTGGGGCGGTAAATCAAGGTCTTCTTCTCCGAGAACCTCTTCCGTGAACTGTGCTTTTCGCTTGAAACCCAAGACTGTAGTCGTAACTTCAACCTCGCCAAGAAAGACCTTTGCGTGTCTGGTATTTTTTGTGCGCAGTGTTTTCAGAATACGAAGGTCGGTCAATTCTTTGGTCTGGGTATAGTAGTTGGCTTGAGTTGGGGTAGCATAAGCTGTGTGGGTAGCCAGGTCTAATTTGGTGATAAGATAGGTTTCTCCTTGATGGAGATAAATGGCACCTTGGTGAATCTGGAAAAAGGCAATGCCTGATTCAACAGTCTCTAGCAGAGAGCCGGCAGATGTATCAATCAAAGCATAGTTCTCACCGGAAGCGGAACGGATATTGATATCCTGCGACGGATAAGAAATACTGGCTGACAGATACCACTTGCCCCTGCGCTCTTTCAACACACCGCGTGCTACCAGTTCGTCTTTTTCTTTGCTCAAAGCCGACCCGAAGTATTTTTCATCGGCATTAGTGAGCGGCATTTCCCACGCGGCGCACAAAAGGTGAGCTCTCAAAATATATGGATTGTCAGGATTGACCAGTGCGTTCTCAAAGTTTTTCCGGAGGAAAAATTCGGGGTGACGCATAAAATACTGGTCGAGCGGATTATCCAGTCCGACAAGGAAACTTAACGATTGCTCCTTGCCACGTCCGCTCCTGCCTGCCTGTTGCCAGGTGCTGGCAATGCTTCCAGGATAGCCGGTGAGTATTGTGGCTTCCAAATCACCAATGTCTATCCCTAATTCCAGGGCATTGGTCGCCACCACACCCAACAATTTCCCGGTGAAGAGTTCGTGTTCTATCTTTCGTCTGTCTTCCGCCAGATAGCCGGCACGATATGGCTTGACTCGCTTCACCAGAGCAGGTTTGATAGAACCCAGCTTATCCCTCGTATAGGTATAGATAAGCTCGGTGAGACGGCGGGTGCGGGCAAAGGTTAGCGTGCGCACGCCATTTGCCAGCAATTCGGTAAATAAATTCGCGGCCTCATAGTTGGCGCTACGACGCATGGTCTTGCTATCGTCTATCAAAGGCGGGTTCCAAAAAACAAAGTCCTTACCCCCGTGGGGAGCACCGTCATTATCCACCACTACAAAGGGCAACCCCGCCAACTCCTCCGCATGCTCACCAGGGTTAGCAATCGTTGCCGAGCAAAAAACAAATTGGGGTTCGGAGCCATAAAGATGACACACTCGGCGCAGGCGTCTCAAAACCCCCGCCAGATGTGAACCAAAAACACCACGGTAGGTATGGACTTCATCAACCACCACATATTTTAGAGAACGGAGAAAACGCGACCACTGCTGATGATTAGGGAGAATACCGACGTGGAGCATATCCGGATTACTCAGGACGATTCTAGTATTCTTTTTTATTTCACTTCTCCCGGATGGCGGTGTATCACCGTCAAAAGTGGCAAAATCCGTCGTTTTGAATAAATCGGGGCAGAAATCTTCATGCAAAGTGCGAAGTTGGTCCTGAGCCAGAGCTTTGGTCGGGAAAAGGTACAGCGCCCGACTGTCCGGTTGAGTCAGAAGTGTCTGGAGCACGGAGATATTGTAGCAAAGGGTCTTGCCGCTGGCACTAGAGGTTACCACCATCACATTTTTACCCTGACGTGCCCGGTTCACGGCTTCCGTCTGATGAGTATATAGAGGTAACAGATGGCATCGTTTTAGACAGTCATCGAGTTCCGTCAGGAGCGGCTGTTCCAATTCAGCAAACCTAGCATCACGCGGTCGGATATGCTCAATATGAGCAATCTGACCGTAATAAAAGGGCTGAGAAACCAGATAATCCAAGAAAAACGAGGTATCCATTATACCTCCACCGTGAAAAGGTAATTGCGAGTATCAAAAGACCGATACAATCTCTATTTCGTAATCAAGTAGTTCAACATCGAAATGGCTGGTCACAATGAAGTCCACAATTCGGGACATAACCTCGTTGGTGTGGCGACCATTGTTACTAACACAACTGATGCCGATGGTGGCTATCTGCCATTTATCCTCATTATCGACTTCAGCGACAGCGACATTGAATTTATCAGCTAAACGACTGATAATGGAACGCAACACCTGCCTCTTGCCTTTGAGAGACTGGTTTTCGGGCAGACGCAGATTTATTTTGCACACCCCAACATTCATTTTTTCAGTTACCGCTGAGAAATTATACTTTGCGCAATAGATAACACTGATGGGAGGCTAACTTTTCTCCTGTTCGGCATTAGCCTCGTACTTGAACTTGGCACGCTCAGCAACGATGGAAAGAAGAGTGGCTGAGGCACCACGAGGCCGATACATTCCCTTCTCCCATTCGCTGATGGTTTGCTGGCGTGTGCCCAATCTTTCTGCCATTTCACTCTGAGTTAAACCGAGGTGTGCCCTGAGAGCATAGACTTGTTCCCTATCCCACTGGTTTCGGTTTATCTTCTGATGGCTTCTCATATCCAGATTCTACACGAATTAGTGTAAACCGTCAACGATAATCCTATTCACACGGCTGACAGAACATTGCATATGATTTACCGTCAGTAAAAGATACTTGCGCAATCAAAGATGAGACTTTCAATAATACTTCGCTTTTTCATTGCTGTTGTCGTTCTGGCGATAATAATGCCAGCTTTACCTGTTTTTGCCGCACTGTCTATAGGCGTATCACCGTCTTCAGGTGTAGCCGGAACAAAAGTAACTATAACCGATGCAGTCTTTGGCCAGTAAAGATTCAAAAAAGTCATAGGTTAGGTATTGGCACTCAATATTCGGATGAGTTTAGTCTCCGCCTTTACCACCGACAGTTTATCCACTTTCCTTAATGCCGTCTGAATGTCTCTTTCCTTAGCAAGGTAAGTTGTCATCACTACCGGCACAAATCTCGTGGAAACCGGCTCTTTCTGGATAACGCCGGCAATGCTGATATTGTACTTCCAGAAGATGCTGCAGATTTGTGCCAGCACACCAGCCTGGTTCTGAACACTGAACCTCAGATAGTAACGCCTCTCGGCATCTTCGGTAGGGCCCAGAACTAGAGGTGTTGGTAAAGTCGGCATTGGCAGAGGTCTGCCTTCAACAATATCCGCAAGGTCTTTCACCACAGCGTCAGTAGTAGGATAAACCCCGGCTCCCGGGGCAACCAGCCCGGAGATGACACCATACTCATCTTCAAGCTCGGTGCCATTGTAGGCACCTTCAAGTGAACCGAGAAGCGATGTCTGAGGCAATAAAGATGGGTACACTCCCACTGTAAAAGAATCACCTACCTGCTCAATGACTCCTACCAGTTTGATAGAGTAACCTAACTCACCGGCATATTGGATATCCTGAGTAGTAATGTCCCTAATACCCTCTACCCGGAAAGGGGGCACTGTTCGATATGAATTGGTAATAAGGTTCAACATGATTCGAATTTTATTAGCGGTATCAATGCCGTCGATATCATTAGATGGGTCTCGCTCCGCAAACCCCTTCTCCTTAGCTTCTCTCAGGGCTTCCTTGAAGCTCTTATCCTCCCTGGTCATTGTGGATAAGATATAATTGGAGGTGCCGTTCAGAATCGCATAGATTCTCTTGATTTTTTTGGCGGCGGTGCCTGCCTGCTGGAACTCATGGATTAAAGAGTGACAGCCGACAAAGCTGGCCCTGAAACCAACCCGTCGCCCCAACTTAGAAGCCATAGAAAAGATGCTTTGACCTTCATGGGCAAGCAACATCTTATTGGCAGTCACTACATCTTTGCCCTTCTGCATTGCCTGCGACAGAATTGTTTTGGCTGGGTCAATGCCACCAATCAACTCAACAATAATATCAACATCAGGATCATTGACCGCTGATTGCCAATCGGTGGACAGATATTCTTTTGGGATTTTCACAGGGCGTCTTTTCTTCAGGTCAATATCAACCACTTTGACCAATTCCAGACCGGCGATGCCCTTCTCATAGAGTGCCCTGACGACACCAACACCAATATTCCCAAAACCGATGACAGCTACTTTCTTTATTGATGACATGGCTAATCAATCTCCTCGACGATTTTACCTTCAGTCAGCCAATATTATCGTGATAGATGGTAAAGTGTCAAATAGTTTTGCCTTTTGCTTCCCGCGGTTCGTAGCTATTAGCGGTTTCCACTACCAGCGCCAGGCTCATCAGATACTGTTGTTGTTCTATAAATCTCTGCGAAAACAAATTGAATCGCCTAATAACTGGAGCTCGAGTCTCAGCGGCGGACCTCGTATAATTATACGCGAGGATCACAGGATTTAGTTCGGAACTGCGGAGGCCCACTGAAGAGGGGGGCGAGTATGATAGGTCAAAAAAGTCGCAAGGTAGAGAGGAAAATAATCTCGATTCTCAAAATTCTTAGCGATTCACCGTAACCTGGGGGGCCTAGACTTATTGCGTCTCGGCTGAAAGACTATGGCGTTTGCCCGGGTAAAAGAGCGGTCAGGTACCACTTGCAACTTTTGGATGAACGCGGTCTTACCCACATTATTGGCAGGAAGGATGGCAGGTTGATTACCCAGTCGGGACTAAATGAACTTCACAACGCCTTGGTTGGCGACGATATCGGGTGTTCTGATTACCCTCAGGAGCCCCTCTTCTCTCAATCAGTTCATCGGTCATTAATATTCTCCATCATCCGTAAGCATTATTATATTACAATAGTTATTTTTCATTTTAGTACAGAGGATTTGTCGTATTTTGAATTAAGTCCTATCATCATGGATTCCAGCCTTCGCGGGAATGACATTAACAAATGTGCTCATAGTTTCCATTGATAAGTTAAACCAGACAGTATACAATAAGGCGTTGAAATGAGTATCGCCAAACAGTTGTACCAGTTGCAGGAGATTGACCTGGCGCTTGAAGCCAATAACCAGGCACAGACTCGTGTATCCGCTCAACTTGGGGAAAGTCAGATAGTGCTTAAGGCGAGAACAAAACTGTCGGATGAACTGAAACGGCTTGAAGAATTGAACCGCCAGCAGAAGTCCACCGATTGGGAAATAGATGACCTGACGACCAAAGTTAAAACCATTGAAAAGAAGCTCTACGAGGGCAAGATATTTAATTCCAAAGAGCTATCCAATCTCCAGCAAGAGGCTGAGGATATAAAAAAGAGGCGTTTTCAATTTGAAGATAAGGCGCTGGAATTGATGGAACAGGTGGAGCTTACCCACAAAAACATCACCGGTGCTGGTGCCGAACTAGCAAAATTGGAAGCCCAATGGCAGACACAACAAAAACAGCTCTCCACAGAACTGGAGCGCCTTAAAACCAAACATACTGAACTGGAAAGCAAGCGACAACAGTTAATAGAACTCATTGATTCAGGAGCAATAACAACCTATCAAGAACTCAAGAAAAAAAGGGGGTTGGCAGTGGCAAAAGTGGAGTTGGGGACCTGTCAGGGATGTCGCATTGCCCTACCGAACTCCGACCTTCAGCAAGCCAAAGGCGGCGGTCTGGTACGTTGCAGTAGCTGTGGTCGCATCATCTTTCTCGCCTGAAATATTATGAAATTAATTATCAATACCGACGGTTTATCAAAAGGCAATCCCGGCACAGCCGCCATTGGCGCTATTATAAAAGATGAACACGGTAAAGTACTGGCAAAAATCTCCCAATGTATCGGCACCACAACAAATAACATAGCGGAATATCAAGCCCTGATTGCCGCCCTCCAGAAAGCACTGAAGATAGGCACCAAGCAGGTTGAAATCCGCTCCGATTCAGAGCTAATGGTACGACAGCTTAACGGAAGATATAAAATCAAATCGGTGGGGCTTAGGCTACTCTATCTGGAAGTGGTACAATTGCTGGGACAATTTCAAGGCGTGGCAATTAAGCATATTCCCCGCGAACTGAACACAGAAGCAGACCATCTGGCGAATCAGGCTCTGAAGTAACTACTTCAGGATTTTGAAAGAACGATGCTTACCTCGTCCGCTCTTTGACAAAGAGCATCATACCTACCATCGCCAGCAATGCTAAACCGGCGCCAAAATAGAAAGCCGCTGCGGGTGCGAACCTATCCCACAGCACCCCCGCAATGAGGCTGGCAGGTAATGCCATGATACCGATGATACCGTTATAAAGACCGTAAGCCATTCCTCTTCTCTCCACCGGTACGAGGTCAGCCACAAAGGCTTTTGCCGCCCCTTCACAAATGCCGTAGTAAATCCCGTAAAGAGCAAACAACAGCCAGATTTGCCAGATACTGGTTGACAGAGCGAAACCCAGATAAACCAGCCCATAGATAAACCAGCCTAGGGCAATAACCCGCTTTCTCCCCAATTTGTCAGAGAGAACACCCATCGGCGTTGAAATTGAAGCATAGGTGATATTAAAAAGAACCAGCATCAGCACCACCTGAACGAGCGGCGCCTTGATATGCTGTGCATCTAGAATGAGAAAAAAGTCGCTGGAATTTCCCAGAGTAAACAATGCCATTACTGCCAGAAACAGCTTGAATTGCAGGCTAAAGGGAGTAATTTTCGCTGGGGTCGATATGCTACTTCTGAAACCGTCAACCGTTGGGATTATCTTATTTTTCTCACGCACCATAGTAATTAAGACCAATACTGCCAGCACTGCAGGAATCACCCCGATAATGACCATCCATCTGTAAGCATGCGCATCCAGATGGAATCTATCCCCTGGAATTAAATAGACAATAATAGCGGCAATGATTAGCCCAATCGCGGCACCGGAAGTATCCATTGCGCGGTGCAGGCCGAAACCCCTACCCCTCTCGCCTGACGATACTGAATCGGCAATCAGGGCATCGCGCGAGGCAGTCCGCACACCCTTACCGACACGGTCACCGAACCTGATGCCCGCAACTGCACCCCAGCTATTTGCGATTAGCATAAAAGGCTTGGCTAGAGTAGAAAAACTATAACCCACCACTGCCAGCAATTTACGCTTCCCGATTTTGTCGCTGAGCCAGCCGCTGAAGATACGGAAAAAGGAATCGGCACTATCGGAGATACCGCCAACAACCCCGATCACCGTAGATGTAGCACCCAGCACATTACTCAGAAAGAGAGGTACAAGGGTAAAGATTAGCTCACTGCTAATATCGGTCAGCAGACTAGTTACCCCCATAAAGAAGACATTGGGATGTAACCCTATAATTTTCTTACGATTTTCACCAACCAGTAGGGGTTCAGTCACTTACTTAACCTCCATATATATCGAGACGGTATCATATCATAATAATATATTGCAAAGAAAAATATCACCATTCCTATATGACAAGTAAACCTGCTTGACACCATTTCTCTTCAAAAGCTACAATAAGTTTTGTTGCCGAGGTAGCTCAGTCGGTAGAGCAGTAGACTGAAAATCTACGTGTCCCCAGTTCGATTCTGGGCCTCGGCACCATCTGCGGAAGTAGTTCAGTGGTAGAATGCCTCCTTGCCAAGGAGGAGGTCGCGAGTTCGAATCTCGTCTTCCGCTCCATTATTTTCCACCCATCGTCAATCCTGTGTTATAATTCCAGCTATGAAGGTCTCAGAAATCGGGGAGTCCGATTGGGGACGATACAACCGCCTGGCGAACTGATACCACCATCCAGCTTGCTACGGTTGATTCACTTGTGCAGGGTGTCCATTTTTCGCTAAAAAACACTACATGGAAAGAGCTCGGCTGGAAATCCTTAGCGGTCAACCTGAGTGACATTGCGGCAATGGGTGGTTTACCTCATTACGCGCTGGTTTCCCTGGGACTACCAGGTAATACCGAGGTTGAGGATGTCATCGCTCTTTATCAGGGGATGATTGAACTGGCAAATCAGTTTGGAGTCGCCATTGTCGGTGGAGATACTGTCAGTTCCCCTTTCCTTTTCATCAGCATCACCGTTCTAGGAAGTACTGGCAGCGAATCCAATAATCTCCTTAGACGTTCAAGTGCAAAACCCAGCGATAAAATAGCCGTCACTGGTTATCTGGGAACTTCTGCCGCCGGCCTGGAAATGCTGACCAAACACCTGCGCTTTAACTCTAAAACAACGGCTCAACTCAAAAAAGCTCACCTCAAGCCTTACCCACGCATTACGGAAGGTCGTCTCTTGATAGAAAAGGGCGTCAAATGTGGTATGGACATCAGTGATGGGCTGGTCGGTGACCTGACACATATCTGCCAGGAAAGCCACGTCGGTGCTCTAATTAACACTGACCTTGTCCCTGTATCACCCGCAGTTAAAAGTTGCTTCGGTGAGCAAGCCTTAGAATTAGCATTAACCGGCGGCGAGGATTATGAACTGCTCTTTACTGCCGGCACGAGAGTGATGAACAGGATTAAAAAGGCAATTCAATACCCGATGACCATCATCGGTGAAATCACGGCTGAGCAAATCGGTAAAGTAAATCTGATTGATAGCCACGGGGAGCCAGTCAATATCAGAAAAACAGGCTGGGACCATTTCCGTGCCGGATAAGGAAATATGAACTACTCAAAATTAGTTACACACAGTCCGGAGCAGACCCAGAAGCTCGGCACCAGCATTGGTAAACTGGCTGAGCCGGGAGATATTTTCCTGCTCGTTGGCGAACTGGGTGTTGGTAAAACCTGCCTCACACAGGGCATCGCCTGGGGACTTGATATTCAGGAATATACACTCAGCCCATCCTTTGTCATTATGCGAGAATTGCACGGTCGTCTGACCCTCTATCACATAGACTTTTACCGTCTGGATAAGACGGAGGAAATTAGAGACCTGGGTCTTGACGATTACCTGTATGGCAAAGTCATTTGTGTTATAGAATGGGCAAACAAAGGGCTGGATATTCTCCCCGAAGACCATCTCTTGATAAAGATAGACCACATTTCCGACAACGAACGCAATTTCGTTATGGAACCTAAAGGCACACGATACATCAGTATGGTGGCTAAACTAATAAATTCGACTATCTGTCCAAAGAGAGGCTGAATCCATGTTACTGGCAATAGATACTTCAACCGATGCCGCAAGTCTGGCACTCGTCCAGGAGCAAACCGTCCTGGCAGAGCTTACCTGGCGTTCGGAACAGAATCACACGATACAACTTCTTCCGAATTTGGCACACCTCTTTGACCTGACCAAATCCGGTCCGAAATCTCTTGCCGCTATCATTGTGGCAAAGGGTCCCGGCAGTTTTAATGGACTAAGAGTCGGTATCAGCACCGCCAAGGGGCTTGCCTTCAGTCTTGGAATACCGATTATCGGTATAAATAGTCTGGAGAGCGCCGCCTATCAGTATGCTGAGACTGGCTTGCCCCTCTGCCCCATTTTCAATGCAGGCAGAGGGGAGATTGCCACTGCAACCTACCGAAGAAAGTATAAAAAGTGGCGACAACTTGTTGCCGAACATATTACTACCATAGAGCAACTCTGCTCACAGATAACCCTAAAAACACTATTCTGCGGCGAGTATGTGCCATCTATCACGGAACAACTGATAACCTTGCTCAAAGAGAAAGCGGTGATACCTTCCCCGTTAACTGATTTGAAGCGTGCCGGTTTTCTGGCGGAACTGGGGCGGAGGCGATTGAATGAGGGTGACACTGACGACCCAGCCACTTTACAACCAATATATCTCCGCCGACCGGCAATCACAGAAGCAAAACACCTATAATGACACAACCTGATTTCTAGCCCTTCCATAGAAAGACAACTCCCAAACATGCTAGTATGGAGGGAGAATGACAACCTGGCCCCAAATTTCACTTAATACTACCGAAGGGTATAGCCAGTGTTTTGGTTGCGGACAGGATAACCCCATCGGATTGAAATTAAAGTTCCAATCGGATAGCGAAGGGGTTAGAACCGAGTTCACCCCCGGTGAACAAAATCAAGGCTGGCCCAGATATCTCCACGGCGGCATTACTGCCTGTATACTTGACGAAGCAATGAGCCATGCCACCGGAGTTCAGACCGGGGTAAATTGCATCACCGCTCGACTGCAGACCAGGTTCACATATCTCATTCCCATCAACCAACCTCCGGTTATCACGGCTTCTATCGTCAAAAAGACCCGCAAAGTAATCCAATCCACGGCGGTTATTTGCCTGAAAGATGGCACCATTGCCGCAGAAGGTAATACCACTTTTTGTGGTCAATAGTACACCAAATAAAACTAATGAGGAGGAAACAACTGAAAACAGATACTCCTAACAGCCACCGAGCCGTCCTCTGGGATATGGATGGAACAATTGTGGATTCCTCCTACCATCATAAGATTGCATGGCGGGAGACCTTACGCAAGCGAGGCATGGAATTCACGGAGGAAGACTTCCGGTATGTCTTCGGCAGAAGAAATGATGAGAACATCCGTAAGTTTATGGGTAATCAAATTTCTCAGCAGGAAATAGAAAATATCGGGGCAGAAAAAGAAATCACCTTTCGTCGGTTGATAAAGGACAGCATCAAGTCATTCCCCGGTGTGATTGAATTGATAAAATCGCTCGCCGAGGTAGGATTTCAGCAAGCGATAGTATCATCCGCACCGATAGAAAATATTCAACTAATCACAGAGGTTCTGGGTATCAAAAGCTACTTCAGGGTCATTATTTCAGGGGACGATGTCACAAAAGGCAAGCCCAACCCACAGGCATTTCTGCTCGCCACTAAAAGACTGGGGATTGAGGCGCAGAATTGTGTTGTAATAGAAGATGCCGTAACCGGCGTTACTGCCGCCAAATCGGGCGGCATGCATTGCATCGCAGTGACAAGCACAGAGCACAAAGAGCATTTGTCATCAGCCGATATTGTTGTTGACAGTCTCGAGAAAATAACCGTTAGCACTATTGAGAAACTTCTGGACAGATAAGAAACGATAAGGAGCAGGTAATGGAAAGGTCTCTGGTACTTATTAAGCCCGATGCGATGAAGAGGAACGTAGCTGGAGCTATTATTAATCGTTTTGAGCAACGCGGTTTGAAAATAGTAGCCCTCAAGATGCTTCGTATGGATGAAACATTAGCCAAACGCCACTATGCCATCCATCAAGGCAAACCCTTCTTTGATGGTTTGGTCAAACACATCACTTCCTCCCCTATCATCGCTATCGTCTTCGAGGGGGAAAAAGCCGTAGAGTTGATAAGAAAAATAGTGGGCGCTACCGACCCTGCTAAGTCAGAGAGGGGCACCATCAGGGCTGACTTCGGAATGGATATTCCGAATAACGCCGTTCACGGCTCTGATTCACCGGAAAATGCGGCAAAGGAAATAGGGCTCTTCTTCGTAGAGAAGGAAATCTTTAACTACTGAATCTTGATGACCGGGGTAGCTTTATTCCACAGCTCATCAAGCTGGTAGAACTCCCTCCCCGCCGGCACAAAGACATGTACGAGAACATCGCCGTAATCGTACAGAAGCCAACCGGAATCAGGCGTGCCTTCATGGTGAATAGGGCGGACACCGTCTTTCTTCAGCATGTGCTCGATTTCGTCGCCGATGGCTCCTAATTGGCGTTCACTTTCGCCGCTACAGATTACGAAGTAGTCGGCGAAACTACACACCTGGCTGACATCCAGCAAAACAATATCAGAGGCTTGCTTCTCAGCCGCGGCTTCCACTGCCATTCGGGCAATCTCGATGCCTTCCAGAAATCTCCTCCCCCTCAACCTGATGGTACTCAGGACGATTATATTATACCATCATAAAAAGGATAACCAAAATGCTATTTTCTTCTGATACCATGTACACTTGGCTGCTCTGTCATTCTGACCCTGATTTTACCGGGGGAAGAATCTCCAAGCCTATCTGACTGACCATTCCAGCCCCGTATCAGGGTACGGGGTAGACTCCAGATAGAATCCAATCCGTCTTTGCAAGGATACGCAGTACCCTAAGCAATCTCAGGGTGGTTAGGATGCTCCCCTCACTAAGATTGCCACGCCCGCCTGCAGCGGACTCGCAATGACATTTACTTTCTACGGTCAAATAAAACCGAATGAAACCAGTTAAAGCTGATTCCTGCTTGTCTAATAAACAGACACACAAAGTCTCATCCCTTTACCCTCACCCTTGACATCCAGTCTCAATCCAGATATTATGTCAATAACTACTGCGAAGCAAGTTTAATGAGTAAATTACTTTTTGGTACCGCCGGTTCTCCCCGCAATCCATCAAACTTATCAACCGTTGATGGCATCAAACGCATTGCTGAACTCGGACTGGATTGTCTCGAGATTGAGTTCGTCCAAGGTATCAGGATGAGTAAAGAAACAGCTCAGCAGGTCGCCGCCGTTGCCGCTAATAGAGCCATCAAACTCTCCGTACACGCCCCTTATTTTATTAACTTGAACGCCCGCGAGCCGGAGAAAGTCATAGCCAGTCAGAGCAGATTGATACAATCGGCGCGCATCGCTTCGCTCTGCGGTGCCAGAGATATCGCCTTTCATGCCGCCTTTTATATGGGAGATTCACCAGAAAAAGTCTATGACACGGTCAAAAAACATCTGGCAGAAGTGCTGAAACGGCTATCAGACGAAAAAATCGAAGTAACCATGAGACCGGAGGTGATGGGGAAAATCAGTCAGTTCGGCACGCTCGATGAATTGCTTGATCTATCCTCTGAAATGAACAGCGTGGCTCCTTGCATTGACTTCGCTCATTGGCATGCAAGAACTGGAAAGTATAACTCATACGAAGAATCCAGCGGCGTTTTAGCAAAGATTAAGAAACGATTGGGCAAAAGCGCTCTGGACAACATGCACATTCACGTGGCAGGTATTGCCTACGGCAATAAAGGAGAATTGAATCACCTTAATCTGGAGGATTCGGATTTCAAATATGCAGAACTACTGAGAGCACTTAACGATTTTCAAGTTGGCGGATTGTTAATCTGCGAGAGCCCAAATTTAGAAGACGATGCCCGCCTTCTTCAGACTACCTACACAAATCTGCACAATAAACACGGGTAAGAAACTTATTCGCAGTATCAGCCGGTTTATTTTGCCAGCCAGATTCGAGTTCTGTTTACTTTTGTTGATACCGGCAGGTCTATAAAAACCGCATGAGATTGCTTCGCCGCTCCGACAAATCGGGACTTCTCGCAAAGACAGAACAACCAAACCCAAATGATAACCCGATTTACTGGCGATTGAAAGAGTTGCCTCTTGTACCTGAAAAGCCACCTTTCGAACGAAAAGAGTTGTCACCTCTCGGTCCGGAGGAATTACCCTTGAAATTCGAGGGACGCTTGGGGTGAATAACCACCTTACGTGATTCGCCTTCGCCGATGCTCTCAGTATAAACGGCTGGATTATCAGCCAACGCCATGTGAACAATTCGCCGTTCATAAGCAGGCATCGGCTCTAGTGTAAATGGAACGCCTTTGGTCTTGACCTGCTCTGCCATCCGCTGCGCCAGAACCTTCAACGCATCATAGCGACGCTGCTTATAACCTTCAGCATCTATGACAATGGGTATCCATGTATTTGTCTGGTGCCCTACAACCAACCTAACCATATATTGGAGAGATGACAAAGTCTGCCCGCGCCGCCCGATGAGAATCCCCAGGTCTTCCCCCTCAATGTTGAACGCAATAGGTGCTGTATTCGGCTCGCCGCTTTCATCGGGATAGGTACCGGGTACAACAATGCCTTCCACTTCCATAAGTACCAATAATTTCTCCAGAACACCCTTGGCAATACTAACCACATCAGGATTGACTGCTGACGAAGTTGTAGGGAGAGTCAGAACTTCTACACTAATCCTAGCGTCCTCAGCACCTAGCCCGAAAAGACCACCACTTTTGCCCTCGCTAAGTATGATAATATTAACGTCTTCTCGAGTAATCCCCAACTGTTTCAGAGCTTTGGCAATCGCCGCATCTACAGTCTTATCACTTACTTCCAGAATTTCCATATCGGCTTCCTTTATTTATTTTCTGCGAACCTGTCACGATATTACGAGCGGTACTATCAATTTCTCTCGTTGGCGGCAATTTTTTATACTCAGAAGATGGTTTTGACGGTCTATTATCATCGGTTTTCTTCTTACCGAACAGGCCAGCCAAACCTCCCCATCCTGTGACAAAGTACTGCATCACGATACTGATAATATTGGAGGTTACCCAGTATAAGGCCAAACCACTGGGGAATGAAAGAGTCATAAAGGCAAATAGGAGCGGCATCATCACCAGCATCATCTGACCCTGTGTCTGTTGCTGAGGGTTAACGGTTTTTGGCGTGACCATTTTTTGCTGAAGCCACATCGTACCGCCTACGAGAACTGGCAAAACGAGGAGTTTATCGGCGGTCCCGAGGTCCAACCAGAGGAATTGGCTTTTCAAAGGCACCATTGGGAAAACCACTGACCATGGGGAATAGAGGTAACGGGAGAGATTTAACAGCGCCTCAGGTGTAGTTGCCAGCACGCGGATGATTGATTGATAGAGAGCAATCCAGATGGGCATCTGGATTAACATCGGCAGGATACAACCGATATTGGTAACCCCAGCTTCTTTGAAGAGTGCCCCCTGTTCCTTTGCCATCCGCTGTCTGTCTTTACCGTACTTTTTCTGAAGCTCCTGAATCTTGGGCTGAAGTTCCTGCATCCTCTTGCTTGCTTGGAGCTGTTTCTTGGTAAGCGGGTACATCACACCACGGATGACAATGGTCAGGACAATAATAGCCAGACCTAGGTTATTGAAAAGGTATTTCGAGACCACGATGAGAACATTTATCACCGGTCTTAAAATAACTAATTCCCAAATATCCAAGAGATGTTACCTCACTCCCCAGTGCTAAGATTAAGAAGAACCTTGAGCTCAATATCTTTTGCTGCCGTGTCTATCCAATACAGATTGTCTTTAGTGGTATGGATATAGACAATGTTGCCTTGGGCGAAGAGCGGCGCATTGATGTCCTCCAGAGGAGGAAGACCTAACTCTTGCTGGCTTCCGTTCGTTGTATTGATGATATAAACCTTGCCTCTTTGCTTTTTTACATCAGTAGATGCCACAGAAGTAGCCACAATGATGGAATCACCAATGACCACCGGTGATGAGCTAATTGAATCGCCAAGTACATATGGAGCATGTACAAGATTGCCAGTGGAAGCATCCAGCGCATAGATTTTGCCATCAAGACATGGTGCATAAATAATTCCGTTAAGAACTACCGGTTTTGCCCAGAACCAGTTCTGGGGATTATCATTGACTTCATTACCAGAGGGAAATTTCCATACCAGATTGCCAGTCGTTGCATCCAGCGCATAAAAATGGCGGTCGTAGTCGCCGATGAAAACCTTGTTGTCATAGACAACCGGTGTGGAACTTATGGAGCCGTCGGTTTTATATTCCCACTTCTCAGTGCCATCGGCAGTGTTCAAGGCGTAAACTGTCTTATTGAAACAACCGATATACAGAGTGTTGCCATCAACAACCGGCGCCGACCAGATTTTACTGTCGATTTTATGAGACCACTCAAAATAAAGTCCATCCGCATTCAGAGCATAAATTATACCGTCAGAAGTCGCGAAGTACACAGTGTCATTATCAACAGTTATCCCACCGATAATTGACCCGCTCATAGTACCCTGGCGCGGGTAAATCCATTCCGGGTCTTCCAGCAACTTATTATCTACAAACGAATAGGCGTATATTTTACCATCGGTCCCACCAACGTAAACTATTTCGCCTTGTACCACTGGCGAAGCATATAGAACCAAAGAGGAAGTTGTTTGTCCACCACAGGAAGACGGCAGACAACTCAATCCTCCTGATGCCTGAGTTACCAGTTGTACAATGGGTTCACGAACTTTTCCGCTGTTCGCATCAATGGCAATAACCTTGCCGGTCATAGAAACTACAAACAAGGTGTCACCAGATACTGCACCACCTGCCCAACCACGTGATATAGCGGCGGCACAAGATAGGCCGCCGGTACAACCGGAGATGATTGGCATACTGAGGAGAAATATTGCCAGAATCACTAAGAGTATTTTGTACTTAACGTTCACTTAATTCTTTGCTCCAATATGGTTCCTTATGGAACAGGGTCATAACCGCCAGCATTAAAAGGGTTACAGCGGGCAATACGTTTTGTTCCCAGCCAGATACCCTTGAAGATGCCATACCTATTAATCGCCTCATACGTGTACTGAGAACATGTAGGCGTAAAGCGACAAGATGATGGAAGCGACTGTGATATCGTGAACTGATAAAGTTTAATCAACTTCAAAGCGAACTCTTTCACTTTCTTTCACTAACTAAGACGTTATCGGGTTTATCTCTAATATACTTGCCCGTAACAGCAAACTCGTAACCGCTTTCTTCAATTCGGCGAAATCTGCCGCGGCTGAAGCCGGACGGGCGATAAATATAATATCCCATCCCGGTTTGAGCGGTGTGAAACGAGTAATCTCACGAAGTAATCGTTTCACCTTGTTTCTGATGACAGCACTGCCTATTTTTTTACTAACTGAGAAGCCACATCTGGAAATGAGAACCCCATTAGGTAAAGCTCTTAATACCAGTAGGTCACAAGACCACGAACCACCTTTTGTATAAACCAGAGAATACTGTTCTGGTTTGTTGAGGTGCTCTATTCCTGCCTTTGACGTCCCCCCAGACGGTGTCATCTTTAGACCACGGTCAGACGCTTACGGCCCTTCTGACGTCTCGCCTTCAGAACGTCTCGACCGCCCCGGCTGCTCATCCTCTTGAGAAAACCGTGTTCACGCTTCCGCGGTATTTTCTTCGGCTGATAGGTTCTCTTTGTTGACACGCTAATTTAACCTCAAATACTAGTTACGGAGTTGGTTGTTGACTGGGAGTGCCGGCAATGGATGCCGTAAAGACGTGGTCCGGGACAAATGGTAGCAATGCCAGATGTCGTGCTCGCTTGATGGCGGTTGCCATAGCACGCTGGTGCTTGGCGCAGGTCCCGGTACGGCGACGAGGCTCAATCTTTGCCCTATCCGACACATAACTCCGCAGTTTGTCTGGATTTTTGTAGTCAATGACTTCGTTCTTGTTTGCGCAGAAAAAACATACCTTGCGCTTCGGTACATATCTTGTCCGGTTTGTCCTCATTGTTCTTGGTCTAGTTGTTCTTTCTCTTGTTGTCACTGTTTCTGAACTCCATTAAAATTAAAAGGGGATATCTTCCGGCTCAACTTCGGCAACTTCACCCTCTTCTGTCTTAGCCTCACCAGTAAGGCTGGCCCCCTGTCTATCAAGGAACTTAACTCTATCAGCGACAATCTCATTCCGTGCCCGTTTCTGACCATCCTGTCCTTCCCAGGTGTGCAATCGCAGTCTGCCTTCAACATAGACCAGCCTGCCTTTGGTTAGAAACTGGTTACACTGCTCTGCCAACTTGCCCCATGCCACCACAGAAAACCATTCCGTTTCCTCTCTCCGTTCCCCTTCAGGAGTGGTGTACCGCCAATTGGTGGCAACGCGAAACGAGGTTACCGGCCGCCCACTGGGAGTAAAGCGCATCTCTGGTTCACTCCCCAGATTACCAATAATTGTCATCCTGTTGATACTCACCATAGCCCCAAAACTCCTTAGACCCTATCAAGCATTTGGGGAAAAGGCCATTCTCCTCATTACCCAACTTTGACTAAAAGATGACGTAAAACATCCTCAGAGATTCTGAGGCTTGTTTCCAATTCCCGATTATAACCAGGTTTCATCGTGAACTTGAACAGGATATAGTTCCCCTCCAGGGAATGCCTTAGAGGGTAGGCTAATCGTCTTTTGCCCCACGGTTGAGTATCAGATATAATGCCACCCTTACCGGTAATGAACTTCTTGACATTTTCAATGGTAGCATTGAGTTCTTCCTCTGCCAGTTCCGGCTTGAGGATTATAATCAGTTCATATTCATTTAATCTCTTTGTTTCAGTCACTTTTTCCGTTACCATTCACTCCATCAGTAAAAAAATAGATTTGATTATTGAGGCACAATAATATAGCATACTACAACAGAGGGGCACAAGACAAGTGCTCTCACATAATAAATGAATTAGCACGTCAGCTTGACAGTAGTAAGCCGACCTTGGTAGACTTTCTACTGGACACAAACTCAACACTGGTATCTGGTATTCACCATAAGTTTGCATGGCCCCGTGGTGTAGCGGTTTAACATGCCACCCTGTCACGGTGGAGATCAGGGGTTCAAATCCCCTCGGGGTCGCCACTTCAATATTCCGCTTGCAAATTCCTCGTAGTTGAGTTTGAAGAACGGCTCTAATTCAGGTAGTGGCTTAACAGCCACTACCTGTTTGTCTTTAAGCCATATTTCCAGAAAAATGCTGTGGGCTAGTTTGTTTCTTTGTTCTTGAGTTGCATTTTCCCATGCATCTGCCACATTTGCCAAGAAATGAGCCAATCTTTTCAGTATTTCAGGTCTATTACTTACAGTATCCGTTGTCGTAAGTTGTCGTTGAACATTGTTGAATTCATCAATATATTCTTCTCGGCTTATGTGCCCCCACTTAATTCTTTTCTGGGTGTAGCATCTGTGCGTATATTTTACCACCAATTTGGTGTAAAACACATTATAGTCGACGAGTTTTAATAATATTTTTAATGAAATAACCTATCGCCAGCAAACGGCATATTATGCCCATATTTTGCCGTATTATCCCTTTCACAACATCACTCAGAACGTTAATTGTACAACCATTCCGTGATACTTGTATCAGACAAAACCGTAGCTAAACAAAATATTTTGCAGAAGATATTGACAGAGGAGAGAATTTTGTGTTAGCATAATGATATACGGAAATAGGTTGCCGTATACCATATATACCTGAAAGGTAAATATCTCTAGCAAGGAATGAGGGACTATGCAAAGTTCTGTTTCGGGATTAATTAGCAGTGGATTGATACAACTGAATGAACTGCTGGGTAGTACCAGAAATAGAATCATGATAATGGAACCGGGGAGATGGGGTAGCACTAATATTGACCTTGGTATAAATGTCAGCTATGCAGACATCGATAGTACGGCCGTGATGGTGGAAATAGCTAACCAAAAGGCTGGTTATGAACCGGAGGTCTCCTACGGAAGGCATCTTCCCCAAGACCTGGTAGAGGCAGATATAATCTACATCCCCATTTATCCGGATGGGGAAGTGACTAATTTCAATACGAAGTTTTTCGAGGATTCACCTAATTTGCTCCCTGATTTACTGCCTGACTTCCGTAATTTTGAAGACATAGTGCATGTAATTGAAATCCCGTCATATGCACAGGTTATAGCAGACCCCAAAACACGAAGTGCCCTTTGTTTCTTAAACTAGTTCCAGAGGAGAACAGGAGTTTACTCAAATGAAGAGGGTATTAGTCAACGAACCGGTTTGCATGGGATGCCATCTTTGTGAGGTCTACTGTCAACTCCAACACTCTAAACACGAGGATATGGTTAAGGCTTTCAAACGAGAGCCATCACGCCCTATTGCGAGACTACGCATTGAAGAAAAGGAACCCTTGTTCTTCCCTTTGGGATGTCAGCAGTGTGAGGAACCATATTGTGTTAATGCTTGCTTGACAGGAGCAATCACCAAAAACTCCGATACCGGAGTCATTACTACCGACGAAGAGAAATGTATCGGTTGCTGGACATGTATCCTCGCCTGTCCCTTCGGGATTATCAGACAGGATCTGTTACGGCATAAGTCTATCAAGTGCGATCTGTGCCAGGGATTAGAGACACCGACGTGCGTGGCTAACTGTCCCAATGAGGCTCTAACCTATACAACAATCGAAGATTGAACAGCAACGAGGCAAAACAAATGACGCACCTACCTAAAGTGAAATACCTTATAATCGGGAACTCTGCCGGAGGCATTGGTGCCGCAGAGACTATACGCTGTGCCGATAAAGACGGCTCAATCGCCATCGTCTCTGATGAACTCTATCCGGCTTACTCCCGTCCGCTCATCTCCGAATATCTTGCGGAGAAGTGTTCTTTGGGGAAGATGCTCTTCCGTCCTCTCGGCTTCTATGAGGCACTGAATATTAACACTATACTCGGTAAGAAGGTGATTAGGCTCGATACCAAAATCAAGGCTGTTCAATTGGATGACGGTACAGAAATTAGTTGGGGGAAACTCCTGCTGGCTACCGGTGGCATACCCACCATCCCCAAGGTGGATGGGTTGAATAACACCGGAGTCTTTACTTTCACCACAATTAACGACGCTAAAGAGATTGACCAGTTTATCAAGAAGGGTCATCGGGCTGTTGTAATTGGAGGTGGGCTTATCGGAGTCAGTGTCACTGAAGCATTAGTAAAACGCGGGGTTAAGGTTACCATCGTGGAAATGAAAGACCGTATTCTGAATACTATTCTTGACGAGGAACTATCCGCCATGGCAACCGAGACCATCATAAAACATGATGTCAGAGTTATCACCAAACACACTCTCGCTGAAGTAAATTGCCTGTTTGGAACGGATAGTGTTCATGCGGTAACACTGGATGACAGCCGGGGTATCCCCTGTGAACTTGTCGTCATTGCCATTGGTGTCCGACCTCGTACTGAACTGGCATCAAATGCAGGAATTAAAGTCAACCGCGGTATTGAAATTGACTGCTTTATGAGAACATCGCATCCAGATGTTTATGCATGTGGTGATGTTGCTGAACCCTATGATTTTGTTTATGGGGAGAATCGCTTGTCTCCAATTTGGCCTAATGCTTATCTGGGAGGTAGGATCGCCGGCTTTAATATGGCAGGGGAGGCTACTGAGTATCAGGGGAGCACTACAATGAATTCGCTTAAATATTTCGAAATGGCAATTACATCAGCAGGTGTAGTAACTCCGCCGGATGATAGCTACGAGGTGCTTAGCAGGAAATATGACCACTCTTATAAAAAAATCATCCTGAAAAAAAATGGTTTACTGGCAGGGATGGTTTTCGCCGGCGATATTGAAAAATCAGGTATTGTCTTCGGGTTAATGAGAGACAGGGTCAACGTGCTCGATTTCAAACAGGCATTGATTGCCGAGAATTTTGGCTTTCTTTCCTTACCGGAAGAGCTTTGGCGACAACGCCTGAAAACAGCCTTCTACCCGCAATTTTCAAAGCGGAGACTTGTTAAGACAGGGGTATTGTAATGAAAAACATTGGGAAAATACACAACCCGTACAATGATGATAAGGTTATCGATGCCTGCTCTATCTTCGGCATGATGGATACCTCGGGGAAGCTCTTCTCCGGTGAAGGTATTATCAAAGCGATTGCTAATATGCATGACCGCAGTAATGGCTTGGGCGGAGGATTTGCTATTTACGGACTGTACCCGGAATACGCCGACTTATATGCCTTCCATATTATGTATCTCAACCAGTCAGCCCATAATCAGACGGAGTGTTTTCTTAAAACCCACTTCGATGTGATACAGGCTGAGGAAATTCCGACCAGACCTACTGAAAGCATCTTAAACCCACCGCTAATGTGGCGCTACTTCATCGAGGTCGGCAACCATAAACCGGAGGATATGAGTGATGATGATTATATCGTGGCAAAGGTAATGCAGATAAATACGATTCTGGAAGACGTCTTTGTCTTTTCCAGTGGTAAAAATATGGGTGTTTTTAAGGGAGTCGGTTATCCTGAAGATATCGCCGCTTATTTCTGTCTGGAACAGTATCGCGGCTATCTGTGGACGGCACACGGTAGATTCCCAACCAATACTCCTGGCTGGTGGGGAGGCTCCCATCCCTTCAGTATTCTCGACTGGACAGTGGTCCATAACGGCGAAATTTCCTCCTACGGAATCAATCGTCGCTATCTGGAGCAATCCGGATATCAATGCACTATGCAGACTGATACCGAGGTGGTCGCCTACGCTGTAGATTTACTGGTACGCAGGCATGGATTGCCGATGGAATTGGTTGCCAAGATATTAGCTCCGCCATTCTGGGACGAAATCGAGCGTCAGCCCGAAAGACAACGAGATTTATTAAAAACAATCCGGCAGGTTTATGGCAGTTTGCTTCTAAATGGACCCTTCACGGTCATCATTGCTCATCACGGCGAGATGATTGGATTGACTGACCGCATCAGGCTGCGTCCTCTGGCTGTCGGAGAGAAAGGTGATGTGCTTTACCTTTCTTCCGAAGAATCAGCCATTCATTTGATTTGTTCCGATTTAGATAGGGTATGGACGCCGGTCGGCGGAGAGCTGGTCATTGGCAAATTAGGTAAATCATCAAGAACTGGGATTAAAAAAGTCATCACAGGAGCAATAAGGTGAAAACTTATGTCCCACCGAAATTCATGATAATACGTGATCCCGCACGTTGTATTCAGTGTCAGATATGTGTCAACCAGTGCAGCTTTGACGCTAACTATTACGATATTGAAGACAGTGAAGTACGCAATCGCGACGAAAACTGTGTGGGTTGCCACCGCTGTATGACTTTCTGCCCTACACGCGCTATCACAATTACAAAGAATCCACTCGAATACCGCGAGAACTATAACTGGCGTTCCGAAGATATCGAGGATATCTGGAAACAAGCAGAAAGCGGTGGGGTGTTGCTCACCGGAATGGGCAATGATAAAGGATATCCTATTTACTGGGACCATCTACTGCTTAACGCCAGCCAGGTGACAAATCCGTCCATTGACCCACTACGCGAGCCAATGGAACTGGTTACCTACCTCGGCAAAAAGCCGGACCGTGTAAGGATTGATAGAGACTCCTTCGATTTGGAGACAGAACTGGCGCCGCAGGTAAAACTCAATTTGCCGGTGATGTTCTCCGCCATGTCTTATGGAGCCGTCAGCCTGAATGTGCATAAATCACTTGCCCAAGCCGCTACGGAAATGGGTATTCTCTGGAACACAGGAGAGGGAGGCTTGCACCACAGCTTATACAAATATGGGAATAACACAATAGTTCAGGTAGCCTCTGGGCGTTTTGGGGTTCATGCGCAATATTTGAACGTCGCCCGCGTCGTGGAAATTAAAATTGGGCAGGGTGCTAAGCCTGGTATCGGGGGGCATTTGCCAGCTGAGAAAGTTACTGCCGAGGTTGCTTTGACAAGGATGATTCCCAGAGGGACAGATGCGCTTTCTCCAGCACCTCAGCATGATATTTATTCAATTGAAGATCTGGCACAACTTGTCTATGCCTTGAAAGAAGCTACCAACTATACCAAACCAATCTCTGTCAAGATTGCCGCCGTCCACAACTCAGCTGCAATCGCCAGTGGCATGGTACGAGCGGGAGCGGACATAATCGTTCTCGATGGTTTGCGAGGAGCTACCGGTGCCGCACCAAAAGTCATTCGTGACAATGTCGGTATTCCAATAGAGTTGGCTCTGGCTTCAGTAGATACCCGATTGCGTCAGGAAGGCATCCGCAATCAGGCTTCTCTGGTAATTTCCGGTGGTATACGTAACAGCGGCGATGTCATCAAGGCAATTGCTCTGGGAGCAGATGCTGTTAACATCGGCACAGCGGCATTGATTGCCCTTGGCTGTCATGTCTGCCAGCAATGTCACACCGGCAAATGTGCTTGGGGCATATGCACCAGTAACCTATCTCTAACCAAACGTATTAATCCGGAAATCGGCGCCAGACGATTATCAAACCTGTTAAGAGGCTGGAGCCTGGAAATCAAGGATATGCTGGGGGGGTTAGGTATTAATGCGCTGGAAAGCCTGAGAGGCAACCGACTTCACCTCCGAGGTGTAGGGCTAACTGACACCGAAGCGGAGATTCTGGGAGTCAGAATGGCAGGGAGTTAACTAATATGGAAAAAGTAGAGAACGTTTCAGCCGTTAAAATTGATGCCAGCAATGTACATTACCGTCAGTTAAACGCCAGATTAAGAGAACTGGTAGCTGCCAATACACAGAAAATAGAAATCAGAAATGTCTTCGGGCAGAGATACATTGGCACTGGCCTCAATGTAGCGGTGGAAATTGAAATCTTTGGGACGCCGGGTAACGATATGGGAGTATTTATGGATGCAGTTCGGCTTATTGTTCATGGCAATGCTCAGGATGGATGCGGTAATACGATGAATGGTGGTGAAATAATCATTCATGGTCGTGCTGGGGATACTGTAGGATTGTCAGCCCGCGGCGGGAGTATTTTTGTCAGGGATAGCGTCGGCTACCGGGCTGGTATTCACATGAAGGAGTATGGCGACCAAAAACCGACGTTGGTCATCGGAGGTACGGCACAGGACTTCCTTGGTGAGTATATGGCTGGTGGTGTGCTGGTTCTTCTTGGTATAAATCTGGAAGGAGACACACATAAAGCCAGGTTCATTGGAACAGGCATGCACGGTGGTGTTATCTATCTAAGAGGCGAGGTTGAAGGGCACCAGCTGGGTAAAGAGGTCGGCACTTCCGAACTTAACGAAAATGACCAGCAGACCCTGACCAAACTGGTGACCGAGTTCGCCAATCACTTCGGTTATAATGCCGAGGATTTACTGAGGCAAAAGTTTACCAAGCTTTACCCTAAATACCTCCGCCCCTATGGGCAGCTCTACACTTATTGAGAGGGGGAATTTGCTAAACATAATCTTGATTGCCAGCCAAAGTGATGAGAAGGGAAACTGTACTTACACTGGAAAAGATGGGAATCGGCATCGAATATTCTCATCACGAGGTTGCTGAAAGCCAGCATGAAATCGATATGCGTTATACGGACGCCCTGACAATGGCAGATAGTGTCATGACCTATGCCTCGTCGTCAAGCGGGTGGCTTTGAAAATGGCTATCATGCCACCTTTATGCCCAAGCCAGTCTTCGGCGTCAATGGCAATGGTATACACGTGCATCAGTCTCTCTTTAAGGGCGATAAGAATGCTTTCTTTGACCCCAAGGGCAAATATTTCCTGTCAAAAATTGCGCAAAGTTACATCGCCGGTTTAATCAAGTGCATCCCCGAAATTACATCCATCAATAACCAGTGGATTAACTCTTATAAGAGACTGGTTCCCGGCTATGAAGCTCCGTGCTATATCGCATGGGCATGAAGAAATCGTTCCGACTTAATCCGTGTCCCTGAATATAAACCGGGTAGAGAAAAGGCAACCAGAATCGAACTGTGCTCTCCCGATCCCGCTTGTAATCCTTACCTGTGCTTCAGTGTGATGCTTGCCGCCGGGTTGAAGGGTATCGAGGAAGGACTTCAGCCGCCTGAACCGATAGAGAAGAACGTTTTCCACATGAACGTAGCGGAAAGAGAAGCCAAAGGTATCAAGACTTTACCTGCCAGTCTTATTGATGCCGTTCTCGTGACAGAGAAGAGTGCTTTGGCCAAAGAGGCACTGGGGAA
>JAPLHG010000033.1:27601-31557 GCA_026389745.1 Chloroflexota bacterium
TTGCAGAGGCTCTAGTTGCAAAATAGTTGGGGAAATCGCATTATAAATGAACCAGAAAAGGGGCAACCTCGTAACTATGGTAATGGGGTAACAAGTGGTACAACTATTGGGGGCAGGCCATTATGATCTTCATATTGATGTTTGCTTTAGAACATCAGCTGCGTTCGTAAGTACTAATAATTCTACATGGGGGAAAATATATTTCTAATCAAAAGGAGTTAGTTAACATGGAATGGGGAATGGCAAATCGTATGGCACAAATAATAAAGGCGGACGGACATACCCTGATTATGCCAGTAGACCATGGATATTTCCAGGGTCCCACCAAGAAATTGGAACAGCCGCGCAAAACACTCGAGCCGATAATGCCCTACTCTGACGCACTTTTCATCACTAGGGGTGTGTTACGTTCATCGGTAGACCCCGATAAGACCAAGCCAATCGTTCTAAGAGTATCCGGCGGCACCAGCGTCATCGGGAAAGACCTAGCGAATGAAGGACTTACCACTTCTATGGAAGAGGCAATTCGCCTTAACGCTTCGGCAGTAGGCATCTCAATCTTTGTCGGCTCTGACTATGAGAAAGATTCATTATTGAATCTGGCAAAGCTTGCCGATGAGGGAGAAAGATACGGCATACCAGTAATGGCAGTTACTGCCGTAGGCAAAGAACTCGAAAAAAGAGACGCCCGTTACCTCGCCCTGGCTTCCCGCATCGCTGCTGAATTGGGTGCACGGGTTGTAAAAACCTACTGGTGTGAAAATTTTGCAAAGGTAATAACCGGATGTCCTGTTCCCATAATTATGGCAGGCGGACCTAAGGTTGATACCGAACTGCAGGTATTCGAATTTGTTTATGATGGAATGCAAAACGGAGCCATCGGAGTGAACCTGGGCAGGAATATTTGGCAAAATCCTTTCCCGGTAGCGATGATTAAGGGAATACGTGCCATTATCCACAAAAATGCAAACCCGAAACAGGCTCAGGAGATATACGACAGCGAAAAAGGGCAGAGCGCGTAGAAGTATTTGGTTTCACTAATAAGGAGACATAGAATGAAAGTTGCTATGTGGTATAACGACCAGGACGTCCGGATAGAGGAGAGGCCCACTCCGAAAATCGGCCCCGGTGAGGTGCTAGTCCGGGTAGAGGCTAGTGGCATCTGCGGCAGTGATGTCATGGAGTGGTATCGTATCGACCGAGCACCGTTAATACTGGGGCATGAGGTTAGCGGTCAGATTGTAGCCGTGGGAGAAGGAGTAAAACGCTACAAAGAGGGCGACCGCGTAGCTCTCGCTCATCATGTTCCGTGCAATACCTGCCACTACTGTCTGAGTGGACACCACACCGTCTGCGAAACCCTTCGCAAGACGAATTTCGACCCCGGTGGTTTTGTCGAATTTGTTCGGATACCGACTATTAATGTAGACCGGGGCATCTTTGTACTGCCCGACCATGTATCATACGAAGATGCGACATTTGTCGAACCGCTAGCTTGTGTACTCCGTGGACAAAGAATCACACACATGCAACCTGGTAGTACCGTCGTCGTCATCGGCAGTGGTATTGCCGGTCTACTACAGGTGATGCTTGCCCACGCTTTCGGGGCAGGCCGGGTGATAGCGACGGACCTCAACGAATATCGTCTGGAGGCGGCACGCCGACTAGGGGCCGATATCGCCATCAATGCTAAAGAAGACTTGCCCAGCCGTCTGCGTCAGTCCAATCAAGGTCTCTTGGCAGACTTAGTGATAGTATGCACTGGTGCCCCACCTGCCATCACCCAAGCCCTAAAATCGGTAGAGCGTGGCGGCACTATCCTCTTCTTCGCAACGACAAACCCCGGCGCCACCACCCCGATTTCAATGAATGAACTCTTTTGGCGTACCGAGATAACCATCACCTCATCCTACGGCGGTAGCCCCGGTGATTATCAAACTGCGCTGGATTTAATTGGAGCTAAGACAATTCCAGTGAGTCAGATGATTACCCATCGTCTGCCTTTAGCAAAAACAGGTCTAGGTTTTCAGCTGGTTGCCGAGGGCCAGAATTCCATCAAGGTAATAATTGAACCCCAAAAATAATATCGAAGGCGGTTGATGATCTATAAAATACTTGATAACAAAAGTGTAGTCGACTATGTATTAAATATCCCATCGGTGCGCAATAGGTGACAGGAGGAACTGGTTTCAATAGCGTGGAAGACCTGATAAGCGCTATTGTCAGTATTGCTGGCAAGAAGGAGAGTTGAGATGAAAGTTAACGGTAAGGCATACCGCACCGTCTGGATGGAAGATGGGGTAGTTAAGGTAATTCATCAAGCACTGCTTCCCCACATCTTTAAAATAGTGGATTTGCCCGACCACCGAGCAGTAGCAGAGGCTATCAGCTCGATGATAATTCGCGGTGCCGGCGCCATTGGCGATGTCGCTGGCTATGGAATGGCTCAGGTAGCGCGAGAAGCGCCTGACGAAGGTTTCTGGGATTACGTAAATAGCGGCGCACAGCGATTACGGCAGACCCGGCCTACAGCTCAGAACCTGTTCTATGCGGTGAAGAAGGTTTTGGATGCCATGAAGGCAGCGCCAAATATAAAAGAGGCACGGCGCATTGCTCAAGAAGTAGCACAGGGTATTGCCGATGCGGATGCGGCACAATGTGAAGCTATTGGCCGCTATGGTGCGGATTTGATTAAAGACGGTGCCCGCGTTCTTACTCACTGTAACGCTGGCTGGCTTGCTTTCGCAGACTGGGGTTCCGCGCTTGCGCCTATCTATATGGCAAAAAGACAGGGCAAGAAAGTATTTGTCTTTGCCGATGAGACACGCCCGCGCTGCCAGGGTGCAATACTCACGGCTTGGGAATTATATCAGGAAGATGTCGACTATGCCGTTATCGCCGACAATGCCGCTGGTTACTTTATGCATCGTGGTGATGTAGACCTTGTCATCACTGGTGCTGACAGAATCGCGGCGAACGGTGATACCGCCAACAAAATTGGTACTTACGAAAAGGCGGTACTAGCCCATGAGAACGGCGTACCTTTTTATATTGCGGCTCCTTCCAGTACTATCGACTTACAGTGCCCCTCAGGCGATGCGATTCCTATAGAGGAACGTAGTGAAGAGGAAGTGCTGGGAGCAGTCGGATTGACAGCCGAAGGGGTAGTGACTCGTGTTCGGATTACGCATGCCAAGGCTCATGCACGCAACCCGGGCTTTGATGTGACTCCGGCTCGTTATATCGCCGGTATCATTACTGAGCACGGTATATCTAAACCTGATAAGATAAAACTTATTAAGCCGAGCTAAGCAAACAATCCGATATCTGAATTAACAGTTGATTAGCGAGACTCTAACTGAGATAAGTCCCGGGGGTTTACTCTCTTTTCGGAAACCAACTGATCCCTGTTTTAAGCTCATTTGGTTCAAATGTGCCGATATGTTTCCCATTTATGACTAAACTGCGCTTCCCCAGAGGCACATTTCTGAAAACAATCCGCAGCGGCACTTCCCACTCTAGTTCACTGATGACCTTCAGGTGTATTGTATTGGCTTTTAATGAGAAATCCTCGACAGTGCAACCATTGATGCCATAAGCCCGTCTGTTACCGGCATCGACCAAGATATCGCCATAGCGCTCCCACACCATCTCAACAGAAACTATACCGGAGCCTAACCCCCAATTAAAGCCTGAAAATGCTCCGTGGCGGTCTAAGTATCCGACATGATCCCAAAGGTAGTGAAAATACCATTTCAGAAATTAGCTCATTGACCTGCCCCAATAGTTGTACCACTTCTTAAGTAGTCCCCACAGTCAGTATTCAATGTCGCCTAGCCGTCTGATGTTAAACCCTAGTTGGCAATTACTTCTTGGGCGGATTGATATCTATCCCAGCCAAACCTCCGATAACATTGACCAGTGACGAATCGGTGGGTACGACTATTTTGGAATTG
>JAPLHG010000068.1:0-1092 GCA_026389745.1 Chloroflexota bacterium
TTTGAATTTTGTTTTTCGGGACCTAATTGAAAAACACAATCAAGGTAAAAGCAGCAATTGCCACATGACATTTAGTTCTAGCAAGGTGTATGGATCCAGCAACCTTCGTCATTGGCATCAAAGAAGTTGACCTCTGTTGGGTGGTAATTTCTGATCTGTTTGTCCAATCGATCACACTTTTTCTTGACTCCTTCATCTGACTTGTTTTCTTCATATACCGCGATTGCCAATGATCTCTCTTTCCCTTCGATAAGTCGTCGAAGAAGATGCTGGTCATTGTCATGCATATCCCAACCGTATATCAGGACACTACCCTCTCAGTGTTGGAATAACTTCGCTGTAGATTGTATTCAGGTATCGACTACGACCAATGGCCTTGAGCTTTTGTGGACTGGTCCCTTCGCTAACAAATAAAGGGATACCCTCATCATTGCGCCACGTATTTAGAACTGAGTCCAATAAAATTGGGCTCCTACCCTTGCTTATTTTTTTGTCGGAATTGTCCTTAACGGTTGCAAGAACTAAATTCCCGTGAGGATAAAACACTAGAGTTGAATATTTACATCCCCTTATAGGCTCTCGTAACTTACTCCAGTCATCATATCGGAACTCATCAGAATTAAAACAGTCCTTAAACTCGTACATCCCGGAAGCATTTCCTTCCATCATTGCCCAATAGACGAGTAGATCATAATTCAGACTGACAATTGTCTTAAAATTACCCATGAATGTATACATTGGCTCAAGATAAGCCGTAATGCTTTCGCGGGTAACATGATGTTCCTGGATGGTTTGAATCAATGCTTTCTTAATTTGATCATAGGCCTCCGAATACCGGTTATCAGATATCTTAAGGGCTCTGTTGATACGAGACGTTTGCCAAAGCATATTTAGCACTAGTTCAAAGTCCTCGGTATCTAAAAGCCTGAATATAGTTTCGAGATCTGGAGTGATCCTAAGATTTGACACTGCTAGCTCTTTCAGTGACCTGTAATCGAACATTTTGTCAACTGCAACACTAGCCCCATTTCCCAGAACCAAGATATCGCTATATTGATCCTTAATTTGATCCCAAGGTTTCAATCGTGACAT
>JAPLHG010000068.1:1102-3402 GCA_026389745.1 Chloroflexota bacterium
ACATTGTTGCTCCTCATGGAAGATCAATCAGCAGCTCCTAATCGCCGAAATCCTCTAGACAAAGTCAGGCCCTCAATCAAGTATTCTTTTCTCCTCCACCGAGCTTTTTCGGTTTGGGAGGGAAATCAACTCAAATTCGAAAGTTCATACCTTCATTAGCCATCTGGGGCATTCCCTTGTTAGCGCTATTCCCGCTGATGTTGTTCATGCGGCAGCCTGTTGCTGATACAAGTATCTCTGGAAGCCAGTAAACACCTGTCTGATCACCTCAGGGCGACCGAGGTCAGCTACGGCGTCGGTGATTGAGTCATGGTATTTCAATCGCAGCAATGGCGTGAGTTTCTCGCCATCCAGTTCCTCCACGCCAACGCTGACGTAGTGGACGAGCACAAAGTCCAGAAAAGCCTCTTGTTTGCTATTAAACTGTGCGCTGATACCGATTTTAGCCTTTGCGGCACGTTCTCCCCGCGTGAGAGGCGGGAGGGCGTAGGCCACATATGCGAGCACGTCGAAAAGATCACTCTTTTCAGCGTCGATGATGCGCTGCATCTCTGCCAGTTGATCCTTACCGAAACCTTTCTCTGCCAAGCTGTCTAGAAGTTTCTTGCGAGTATCTGGTTCGCTCCACAAAGCACGTAGTTCGTCTTCGTCCTTGAAAAAATCTGGGAGCTTCCCAAAGAGTAGTTCCATGAACTGATGAGAAGACATAGGCTTACCGTCAGGGTGCCAGTAGCTTGTGCATATCATGTGCTGTATGGTGCGGGCTTTGCCATCTGCAAGTTTGACTTTGGCCTTCTGCCGACGGACCGATTCTTCATCCGGTTTCCCGATGTCATCGTCATTGCCTGTTTCTTCAGGCTTAGGCTGTCTTGGTCCCGTGGGTTCCGGTTCGATTGGTTCGCCATCCCACTCGGGATCGTTAAAATGGTGGTGTGCCTCCACGAAGTCATATATCGTAAAGTAATCCTTCCCGTCGTAAAGTCGCGTGCCTCGGCCAATGATCTGCTTGAACTCAATTATAGAGTTGATTGGCCGCATCAACACGATATTTCGGATGTTACGGGCGTCGACCCCGGTGGAAAGTTTTTGGGAGGTGGTGAGGATCGTGGGTATTGTCTTTTCGTTGTCCTGGAAGTCGCGCAGGTGCTGCTCGCCAAGCGATCCGTCGTTGGCCGTGACACGTTGGCAGTAGTTGGGGTCACTACAAGTTTTTATCTGATTTATCAAGTCCCGCACCGCTAGCGCATGATCTTGAGTTGCACAAAAAACAAGCGTTTTTTCTCGCTGGTCTACCTCCTGCATGAAGAGCCCCACCCTGTATGCTTCACGTTCCCTAATCTCAATGATCTTATTGAAATCGGGTTCGGTGTAGAGTTTACCTGTTTCAATCTCGCCCTCGATTAGTTGGTCGTCGGACGTGTAGATATACTGGTCCAGCGTTGTGGAGATCTGCCGTCGTTGATTCCGTCTTTGAGCGAATAGACGTAGACTGGCTCCCCAAAGTAGGCATAGGTGTCGACATTGTCCTTACGTTTGGGTGTGGCTGTCAGACCGAGTTGTACTGCCGGTGCGAAATATTCGAGGATACCTCGCCAATTGCTCTCATCGTTAGCCCCACCGCGATGGCATTCATCTATCACAATGAAATCAAAGAAATCCGAGGGATACTCACCGAAATAGGGCGAAGGCTGACCGTCTTTTGGCGGCCCACTCATAAAAGTTTGAAAGATCGTGAAAAATAGACTGCCGTTCTTCGGTACCCTGCCTTTCTTCCGGATATCCTGCGGACCAATCCTCACCAGCGCATCTTCTGGGAAAGCGGAGAAAGCGTTATATGCCTGGTCGGCCAGGATATTTCGGTCAGCGAGGAATAGGATACGAGGCTGGCGGTTTGGTTCACGACTAAGGTTCCAGCGGCTGTGGAAAAGTTTCCAGGCGATTTGGAAGGCGATGAAGGTCTTGCCCGTACCAGTGGCGAGCGTCAGTAGGATTCGCTGCTGTCCTTCGGCAATAGCCTCCAATACTCTCTCTATGGCGATGTCTTGGTAGTAGCGTCCCAGGAAGTACCCGCCTCTGTCCTCGAATGGAACAGCGGCGAAGCGATCACGCCATGCATTTGCTTCGGCGAAGGTCAGGTTCCAGAGTTCAATTGGAGAGGGATACTCTGCCACATCCCCTTCCTGCCCAGTGAGCATATCAACGCTATAAATCTGTAACCGTTCAGCAGGAGGGGGTCAATAGAGAAGGTGTTGGTAGCCCAAGTCGATGAGCAGTGATGGAATCGACCAGGAACTCAAAGG
>JAPLHG010000114.1 GCA_026389745.1 Chloroflexota bacterium
CCCGATGCTACCACTGAGGATGTCACTCTCACACCCCAGGCAAATGCGCCAACGACTCAAGATGCGGTAGGAGTCGGCATCACTACGGTTGTGAAGAAGAGCTACCCATTCTGGGAAGCTATCCCCCATAGCGCTGCCAGCTATTGGGAGCTGATACTCCTGTACAAGGATGGTATTGTTAATATGGTGCGAGGTGCGGCACCCGTAGAATTCACCGGACCGGTTGGCATTGCCCAAATGACCGGCGAAATTGTTAAAACCGGCATTGCCAATCTGCTGAGGTTTGCGGCTGTTATCAGTCTGAATCTCGGTATTATTAATATTTTCCCCATTCCCGCTATGGACGGGGGTAGAATTGTCTTCGTTTTATTGGAATGGGTACGCCGCGGCAAGCGTATTTCCCCAAAAACAGAGGAGCTGATACACACCACTGGGTTTATCCTGCTTATGATAGCGCTCTTAGTCATCTCTTACCATGATATTCTGCGCCTCATCAGTGGGGGTAGTTTATTATCCTAAAGAACAAATACTAAACGCTATCGTCATTCCGTACCTGGTAGGGATTTCAGTGATAAACAGCAGCATTGCGAACCCGCCACAGGCAGGCGAAGAAATGACAGTAAAAACGCTTCTACTCTACGGTCTCTGCGAGGTTACGTTAGTACCCGAAGCAATCTAAAACCCAAACCCTTGAGATTGCCACGCCGCTCCTGTGTAATTCTTCGCAATAACACCATTGTTGTGGATTCCATTCTTCGGCTGAGGGCCGAAGACTCGTCGAGACGGACAAGGGTAACAATTGACGCCAGCATCCAGAAGTGCTATTTTAGGTTCAATCGAACATTGTTTTCAGGAACATAATGCAAAAGCGAAGAGCCAGCAAACAAATCCAAATTGGCGGGGTAAGGATTGGCGGCGGCGCACCGGTTGTGGTGCAGTCAATGACCAATACGGATACCCGTAATATTATGTCAACCATCCGCCAGATCAAAGAACTGGAGGAGTACGATTGCGAAATCATCCGTGTTGCCGTGCCTGATACGGAAGCCGCCAAGGCACTCAAAAAGATCAAGAAAGGTATCAAAATCCCTTTGATTGCGGATATTCACTTTGATTACAGATTGGCGCTTGCCGCACTGGAGGCTGGGGTTGATGGTCTCCGTCTGAATCCAGGTAATATCGGCGATAAAGAGCAAATCAAAAAGGTCGTCCTCGCTGCTAAAGAAAGAAACGTGCCCATCCGCATCGGGGTAAATGCCGGCAGTCTGCCGAAGACGCAGGGTGCTAAAAAGTCAGTGGTCAACCGCATGGTTTATACAGCATTAGAACAGGTTAAACTGCTGGAAAGCATGGATTTCGACCTCATTAAGGTCTCGCTGAAGGCCTTTGACGTCCCGACCACTATTTCTGCCTACCAGACAATCGCCAGGAAAATCCCCTACCCTCTGCACATCGGCATTACCGAGGCAGGCACACCGCACACCGGCGTGATCAGAAGTAGTGTCGGCATTGGCACACTACTTTATATGGGGATCGGTGATACCATCCGCGTTTCCCTGACGGCTCACCCCAGGGAAGAAGTAATTGCGGGCTACGAAATATTGAAAAGCCTGAACCTGCGTCAGCACGGACCTGTTCTGGTCAGTTGCCCCACCTGCGGCAGAATGGAAATGGACATTATCAAGCTGGCCCAGCAGGTAGAGATTGAACTGCAAAAAATCAAGAAGCCCATCCGGGTGGCGGTGATGGGCTGCGTGGTGAATGGTCCCGGTGAAGCTAAAGACGCCGATGTGGGTATTGCCTGCGGCAAAGGTAGAGGCATCCTCTTCAGAAACGGTAAAAAGGTCGGTGTGGTGGAGGAAAAAGACTTTGCGATGGCGCTGATGAGAGAAGTGGATAACTTTAGTGAAGGGGTCAGAAAATAGCCGTGACGACAAATCATTTGCATTAGGATTGGCTTGATTTATACGAAGGGCCTTAGATTGCGAGTCCCGATAAAATCGGGACTCGCAAAGGCAAGAGATAGATGACTAGATACCGGCTTTCGTTGCGTGGTTCATTGTAACAACACTCTCCCAGTGGCACAAAGCATCCGAATGTGGTTTAATATTGAGAAAGAAAGACTGATTTTTGACAAATGCGTCTCACAAAATTATTCGGGAAAACACAGCGGGAGATACCCGCCGAAGCTGACACTATCAGCCACCAGCTCTTGCTCCGCACCGGCATGATTAGCCAGCTTGCCGCGGGTGTCTATTCCTATCTGCCTCTTGCGTGGCATTCTCTCAAGAAGATTGAAAACATCATCCGCGATGAAATGGACAAAGCCGGCGGACAGGAAATCACGATGCCCGTGCTCCAGCCGATTGAACTCTGGGAGAAAACTGGCAGGGCACAGGCTTTCGGGCCCATCCTTTTCAAATTAGTTGACCGGCGTGAGCGGACACTAGTGCTCGGTCCTACACACGAAGAGGTCGTGACCGACTTGGCGGCTCATTTTACCCAGAGTTACCGAGACCTGCCCCTGATGCTCTACCAGATTCAAACCAAATTCCGTGATGAACCACGTCCCCGCGGCGGCTTGATTAGAGTCCGCGAGTTTATGATGAAAGACCTATACAGCTTTGATATTGATGAAGCCGGACTGGACATCAGCTACCAGAAAATGTTGCAGGCATACAAGAACATCTATGCCCGTTGCGGACTGACCGCCCTACTAGTGGAAGCCGACAGCGGGGCCATCGGTGGGAAAGACTCGCACGAGTTTATATTGCCTGCCGAAAGCGGCGAGGATGAAGTCATCTACTGCCACGATTGTAAATACACCGCCAATGCCGAAAAAGCCCAGTTCAATAAGGGCAAAGCTAAAAATGACAAGCCACTGCGTATCGAAGAAATGGCAACACCCGGCATCGCCACCATTGAAGCGGTCGCCAACTTTCTGAAAGTTCCGCAAAGCCAGACCATCAAAGCCGTTTTTTATATTGCCGATGGCAAGTTTGTTTTTGTCGTGATTCGCGGTGATTTGCCAGTCAATGAAATCAAACTAAAGAACGCCCTGCACTGTCAGGAACTTCGTATGGCAACCGAAGCCGAGATCATTGACCAAAGAATTGTGCCCGGCGCCGCATCACCGATCGGGATTAAGGGCGTCAAGGTAGTGGCTGACGACTCTATCACTTCCGGCACGAACTTTGTCGCTGGTGGGAACAAGCCCGATACACACATCAAAAACGTCAATTACCCGCGCGACTTCAAAGCTGAGCTCGTAACCGATATTGCGCTGGCGCGTGCCAGCGATACCTGTGCAAAATGTGGCGGCAAGTTCCAATCCATCCACGGCATCGAGGTGGGTCACATCTTTAAACTAGGCTCGTTCCTCAGCCAAACACTCGGCGCTTCTTTTATTGATGCCGATGGTGTTTCCAAGCCAATTGTGATGGGTAGTTACGGTATTGGGTTGGGGAGATTGCTCGCCGCTGCCATCGAGCAGAACCACGATGACAAGGGTATTATCTGGCCATTGCCGATTGCGCCTTATCAAATATACCTCTGCCCGCTTTATAGAGATGGCACTAAAGTCGGTGAAATCGCTGAAAAAATCAACGGCGAGCTTGAAGTGGCAGGGCTAGAAGTTTTGTTCGACGACCGTCAGGAATCTCCGGGCGTGAAATTCAATGACGCCGACCTGCTCGGCATACCTCTGCGAGTCACCATCAGCCCACGCACACTGGAAAAGAAGAGCGTTGAGGTAAAGTGGCGTATGGAGAAAGAATCAAAACTCCTGCCCATTGAAGGCATTGCCAGCGCTATCAAGCAACTGATTGCTGAGAAATCAGCTAAGTAACCTCAATACCAGTACTGCACCAAAGTCAGACATAGTTTCCTACTTTTCAATGCGATACTTGACAAGGCAAGTATTCTACCTTATGATACCTAACATATCTAGGCATGTACGATTGAACTACCTGGATAAAGCGGCAGAAGCTAAGTTATTCTACAAAAATTACAAAAATTAAAGGAGTGGAAACAGATGAATCGTTGCATCGCATGTATTCTCGCCCTTCTGGGAGTTGCAAGCCTTGTCTTTGGCATCATCTTCATTATCCAGTCTAACTCTGGGAAGCAAGTAGTCGCCGATGAAATAAATCCTCTAGTGTTGTCAGAGTTGAATGCCAAGTATGACGCTGTCAAGGCAGGACAGCAAGCCTATGCGGCGACTGAAGAACCCCTGATACAGACTGGCCAAGCACCACCGTCCGTTATGTACGATTATCTTTCAGCACAGAGAGGCTTACTAGGACTGGCTAAGGCAGATATCGCACTCGCTGGATTCGTACAGATGAGTGGCATCGTCGATATAGTCATTGGCGTAGGTTTGATTCTAGCTGGTTTAGGATTATTAAAGCAGAGCAAGTCCCCAGCCAAAACAACAGCTGCCTAAAGCGCTGTCATTAAAAAAGATTCGTATTAGCCACTAGCCTCTCCTGAACGAGAGGCTAGTGGCTTTGTTATTTTATAGATGCTCTTCAGGAGGGAACTACAAAATACAGAGAAACTTACCCTCTCAGAATAGCACCAACTTCAGATGACAGTTTTTTGAGGATTGCCCGCTGGACGCTGTTAACCTGCTGGTCGGTCAGGGTATTATTTGGGGATTGGAAAGTAAGACGGTAAGCCAGAGACTTCTTACCCGCCGGAACCTGTTCACCGGCATAGACATCGAAAAGCGCCACATCAACAACCAGCGAGAAGCCTTTGATAATATCCACTACCTGCTGATGGGTCACGCCGATGTCAACCACCAGCGCAATATCACGGATGGTTGCCGGGAATTTGGGAATGGCATGGTAAATCTTCTGCTTAATGAGTGGCAGGAGTACCGGTAGATTGATTTCAAAAAGATAGACCTTAGCCGAGACTTCAAAATGCTCCCCGACAGCCGGATGCAATTCACCAACCACGCCAATCTGTTTGTCTTCGACTGTGATTGATGCCTGGTTAACAGGATGAAGACTTTCATCCGCTGATTTTTCAAATTTTGCCGTAATGCCTATTTGGTTAAGCAATCCTTCCACAATGCCCTTGGCATCGAAAAA